>CAYQCA010000022.1:0-5539 GCA_964415835.1 uncultured Clostridium sp.
TGTCAACTGTTTGCACGCATTTACAGCGTTGTCCAAAATATTGGATAGCACCACACAGAAGTCCATATCATCGATTCCGATATCCTTTGAAAGTGAGCATTCAACGTCAAAAGCGATTCGACTCATTTCACACTGTTTTTTTGCTTTGGAAATCAAATAATCTGCAATGTTATTGTTATAGTTCTTTGTTGGTTTAATCTGCTCAATCACAGATATATTTTTACTGGTGATTGCAATTGCACCCATAATATCATTTTCTTTGAGACGTATACATAAATCGTCAAGTACCCTGCCCATACCACCATGCAACTCATCAATCTCACTTTGGTAACAAGTCACCTGTTCTGCCCTCAATAACGAAAGCTCATAGTTCTGCCTGAGCAGCGCCTGTTCTTTTTCATACTCAACAGCTATTGTCATCCTTTTCAGAAGGTAACAGATAAGGAGCAGGCAGCCTACCGTCATACATATATTAAGCGATGCTGCAATAAATGCTGTTTTATTTTGTTGCGGTAATTTTATGACAAAGCAAAGGAGTAAAGTAACGGCTATAGCCGCTGTCGCAACCATAACAGATATCCATTTGTCACCTTTCTGACCAAATGTATAATTGGATTTCAGAATAGGTCTGAGTATGATGGAAAACAGTATTAAAAATGCATTTAAAATGATGTCACTGTATAGAATATCAAAAAATGGGTGGCTATTAAATTGACTATAATCAATATTGAGAAACAGTAATATGATACCTGTTATGCTTTCGATAATAAGTATGCACAGATAACATGAACCAAATATAATAAGTTTACGCTTTAAGGTACCATAAAAAACCAGGGAAGTGCATAAAACAAATAGCAATGGTGTCAGAACAACCGCTCGTATAAGAGGTGGCATAACCTCCCTAAACATAGTTAATACAAAAATATATGCTGTGAATGGCAGGAGTGTAATAAGCACATGAAAACGAGGCTTTAAATATTGATGAAGGAAAAACACAAAGCCTCCTGCACTGCCCATTGAAATTATAAACCAGTATAAATAATATAGAATTTGATTATAGATTTGCTCTAACATGAATTCACCTCTTCTTTAGCGACTGTTGTAGCTTTTCAGCATATTCCAGAGCTTTCTTCTGCTTATCTTCTTCCAGCATGGAATAAATTACACCAAGGTGATTTTTCATATCATGATGGATTTTATAGATATTTTCCTCATGCTGTGCCATTTCGTTATGTAATAAAATAGCATTGCTTAGTTCGTTCCTTATCAAATCAAATTCTTTCTGACGCGCATGTTTTACTGAAAGAATTGAGATTACACGCTGAGCAATAATATTCAGCAGAAGAAAGACCCCTACCACCAGACCTGTTAAGATAACAAAACTCGTATCCTTATATATATCAGTATAGAAACAGCTTGCAATAATGGACAGCAGAACCATGGATGTAAATGCCGGAAATATGCTGCGTAATTTTTGGAGTGAAATCTGTTTTCTATTCATCTCGGCAGAATACCTCTCTTCTTTGAATGGAAACTTGTAAAATCTCTCATAACAGTTTTATAATACGCGCGGCTTATAGGAAGTCTTTTGTCATTTTCCAGTACAATTTCATGACTTGTCTTATCAATCATACGCACAGATGAGAAATTCACAATATAACTTTTATGGCACTGATGAAAATATTCTGTCGGAAGCCCGGACAAAGCTGATAATATGCCTGTAAATACAATAGCTTCCTGCTTGCCTTTACAAAATAGATGCAGTTCCTTTAATTGACTTTCGAAATACATTATTTCATGGAAGGGAATAGAATAGTCCATACCTTTTATGCAAAGATAAAATGAAGGTGTTACATCGAGATGGCGTAAACCGGTCTTTAAGGCGGCAGCAAGCTTCTCTTCGTCAATCGGTTTTACAAGATAAGCCGATACACGATGTTCAAAACTGTCCGCCATTTTATCAGAAAAGGCAGTTATAAATATAATGGCACATTCCTGATTTCTCTCACGTACCGCTCGCGCAATATCAAGCCCCATATTTTCATCTATATACATATCGAGAAATAAGAGGTCAAAAGCATTTGGAGTTTTAGAAATCACGGTCAAAATAGAATTGCTGTTATTAAAAGCAGAAATGTCTGCTGAAATTCCAAGTTTATATGTAATACTAATTAACATATCTTTTATACGCTCAAGCTCATAGCTCTCATCGTCACATATTGCAATTTTTAACATTTTATATAGCTCCTACTTTAATTATGCTGCGTTGTTATTTTTTTGATATTTCTTCCGCATAAGCTTTTCTATACTGACTCGGGCTGATCCCATTTTTCTCCTTGAATACTTTACTGAAATAATACTGGTTTGAAAATCCCAACTTTTCTGCAATTTCTTTCATCGAGTAATCGGTTTGGGCAAGCAGCATGAAGGATTTTTCCAGCCTTATACTACCAAGCCGATCAAGAATTGTCTGTCCTGAATACTTTTTATATAGCCTTGCAAGGTGGCCATAGCTCATATGCAGTGAGGCTGCAAGCTTCTGGACATCAAAATCTGCGTCCTGCAGATCATTCAGATAAACTTCTACTTTCTTTATAATTGTTTTGCCGGTAATATCCTTGTCATATTTTGGGGTCTCTAAATTGTGTGAATTAATATCTACCAAAGCAAACAATATGTTGATAAAATCCATCTGAAGACTAACGGGGTGTACATTATTTTTGGTGTTTTTAAGTAAATGCTCCAATGAACTTCGAATTGTACCTGTATCCTGAAAGCATCCACTCTCCCAAAAATATAACGGTTCAAGTTCATTATACAGACTATTTTTTCCATCTAAGACAGCTTCATCGGCCTTTTTTAATTGCCAACGCAAAAGTATATCCTTATGTGGATTTTTGTTATTGTATTTATGAGAATGCTCTGCTCCGGGAGGAATAATGAAAAACATCCCCTCTTTAATCTCCTGCATTTCACTTCCGAAGCTTGTAAAGAAACTACCATAAGTAACATAATTAAACTCAAACCATGTATGGGTATGGGGGGGACAATATACAGCCTCCCCTGTATCAGTAAAGTCAATTTCAATTATATCAATAAGTGCATCATTCAGCCTTATCGGAGAATATATAGAGTTTTGTATTTTTAACAGAGCTTCATCATATTCTTTTAAATTCATCATATCACCTATAGTATTTAATTATACAATAGTTCAACTTCTACAATGAATATTCCTGTTATTATTTTATAAAAAAATGTCATTTTAATAAATTTACTTCTGCGCCGGTTATGTCAAAATTAAGTTAAATATTTTACTTTAACCAGGAGGTTATATGAAAAAAATACATTTATTATGCAACGCCCATTTAGATCCCGTCTGGCAATGGGAATGGGAGGAAGGTGCAGCAGCTGCAGTTTCGACTTTTCGTTGCGCAGCTATGTTTTGTGAAGAATTCGACGGTTTTGTTTTTAATCATAACGAAGCACTTTTATATCAATGGATTGAAGAATACGAGCCTCAGCTTTTTACAAAAATTCAGGAGTTAGTTAAGCAAGGCAAATGGCATATAATAGGGGGCTGGTACCTGCAGCCTGACTGCAACATGCCATCGGGAGAGTCCTTTGTAAGGCAGATTCTATTAGGAAAAAAATATTTCAAGGATAAATTCGGAGTTGAACCTGCTTCAGCTGTTAATTTTGACTCCTTTGGGCACACTCGTGGCCTTGTTCAGATATTGAAGAAATCAGGCTACCTCTCTTACCTGTTTATGCGTCCCGAACAGGAGTCACTTCCATTACAGGATCATGATTTTACCTGGGTCGGGTATGACGGTTCGGAAATAACAGCGCATAGACTGGCAACCGGTTACGGTAGTGCTTTAGGTCAGGCAGACAAAAAAATAACTGAATGGATGGAAGCCAACACTGATAAAAATCTGAGTCTTTTACCCTGGGGAGTTGGCAATCACGGAGGAGGGCCTTCCAGAGAAGACTTACGTAAAATTGATCAGCTGATGAAGGATACCAGAGACTTTGAAATTGTCCATTCGACACCTGAACAGTATTTTGCGGATCTGAAGAGTTCCGGTAAAGAGCTGCCCCGGCATGTAAATGGACTGAATCCACGTTTCGTTGGCTGTTATACCTCACAGATAAGAATAAAGCAAAAGCATCGTCATTTGGAAAATCAGCTTTATTTAACTGAAAAGATGCTGTCAGCTGCCGCTCTTCAGGGTTATATAAAATATCCTAAGGCTGAATTGACTGAGGCTTTTAAAGATCTTATGACTGCTGAGTTTCACGATATTCTGCCCGGTACTTCCGTTCAGCCTGTTGAAGAAACCTCTATTAATATAATGGATCATGGACTTGAAATTGCCTCAAGACTACGAGCACGTGCCTTCTTCGCTCTAGCATCAGGTCAAAAGGCAGCTGCCGAGGGTGAGATCCCAATTTTAATTTATAATCCGCATCCATACAAGGTGAAGGGAATTTTTGAATGTGAATTTATGCTGGCAGATCAGAACTGGAAAGAGGAATTTTCACTTCCGGTAGTATATAAGGACAATGTAAGGCTGCCATCGCAACCCGAAAAGGAATTAAGCTCCATACCTCTTGATTGGAGAAAAAGAGTAACTTTTGCAGCTGAGCTTGAACCCTCCTGCATGAACAGGTTTGATTGCCGGATAGTAACTATTCCACAAAAGCCCATACCTGCGTTAGAAGAAAAAGACGGTAAATTCACATTTATAACAGATGATATAGAAGTGGTAATCAATTGCAGAACAGGTCTATTGGACACCTACAAAGTGCATGGTAAAGATTATTTACATAAGGATACCTTTTTACCACTTGTAATTGAAGACAACGAAGATCCCTGGAGAATGGATGTTAATAGTTTTAGTACTGTTTGCGGCCAATTTGAACTTATGTCCTTAAAAGAAAGTGCCTGGTTTTCAGGGGTAAAAGCTGAGGAATTGGCTCCCGTTAGAATTATCGAAGATGGTGATGTAAGAAGTGTAATTGAAGCAGTATTTAAATATAACAGTTCTTATATCTGCATGCAATACAAACTACCGAAAGCAGGTACTGAAATACAATTAGGAGTCAGAGTCATCTGGAATGAAAAGTCAAAAATACTTAAGCTTTCAGTACCTACACTACTTAAAGGCTCTAAATACATGGGGCAGACTGCATATGGATATGAAGAACTTTCCAATAGCGGAGCAGAAGCTGTCTCTCAAAAATGGTCGGGAGTGTTCTCAATTGATTCAAACTCAGCAGTTACCATAATAAACAACGGTATTTATGGTTCGGATTGTGTAGATGGTGAAATACGACTATCCCTGCTGCGCTCACCGGGATACTGTGCCCACCCTATTTTTGACAGAGAAATAATGCTGCAGGACAGGTATTCTCCTCGTATAGACCAGGGAGAAAGGTTGTATGATTTCTGGCTGAATGCGGGGGATTCAGAGGAACGTATAAATTCAATCGACCGAGAAGCTCTTGTAAATAATGAGAAGCCATATACATTGTC
>CAYQCA010000022.1:5639-10741 GCA_964415835.1 uncultured Clostridium sp.
GATAGTGACAAAAGTGCTTGTTATTAGATTTATTACCGAATCGAATAACAGGCACTTTTTTGATTTTTACCCTTTCACCGCGCCGCTTGTCATGCCAGCGATAAAATATCGGTTAAGAAATAGATATGCAATCAGCATTGGAATAATTGAAATCATTGTTCCTGCCAGCATCAGATTCCAGGAGCTGGCTGCTTCTCCTGTGCTTCTCAAGGCCACAACTCCAACTACAAGGGGTCGCCGGCTTGGATTTGACAGTGTGAATACCAATGGCATCAAATAGTCATTCCAGGCATTTCTGAAAGACAGAATTCCTATAGTAGCAATAATAGGTTTTAAAAGCGGTAGTATGACATTCCAGAAAACTCTGAAAAAGCTGCAGCCATCAATAATAGCTGCTTCGTCAATTTCATAGGGAATAGAGTTTACAAAGCTGCGCACCAAAAAAATATTTGTAATATGCATACCAAATACCTGGATAATAATAACGCCCCAAAGAGTAGTATGAAGATTAAGAAATTTTGCAATCTGCAAAAGCGGATACATGGTCAAACTGCCCATGGTTAAAAACATTGTGCTTGTAAACATTGCAAAAATAAGCTTTTTACCAAAAAAATCGCCTCTGGCAAATACATACCCAGCCATTGTAGAAGTTATGATTGTTCCCACAACTATAAAAAATGTCATATAAATACTGTTCCAGGTATATGTTTTAAAGTCAGCCAGCACCCAAGCCTGCTTGTAGTTCTCAAATGCGAACTTTTCAGGTAAAAGCTTTGATGATGCTGCCAATATCTCCTGATTGGTCTTAAATGAAGCAAAAAGTACATACAAAAGCGGTGCCACTACTATAATTAGTAAAGCGATCAAAAATAAATATATTAATACCGTTCCAATATATTTTATAGTTTTATCCATACAATGCCCTCTCCCTGATAACCAGTATCAATATATTTTACTCATCCATTTAGTGGACTTTAAATAAATAACCGTTATACCAGCAATAATGATTGCTGTGAGAAAGCCCATTGCTGATGCATATCCTATCTGCAGCTCCATGGATCCTTCGCCGAAACGGAAGAAATATTTAAAAATATAGGTCATCACTACTTCTGTAGAGCCTGCCGGTTGCCCGTTTGTGAGTACCAATACTAAATCTGTCATTTTTAAGCTCCCAATAATAGCTAACATAAATACCACCTGGATTACCGGAGCTAACATCGGTAATGTGATTTTAAAAAATTGTTGGATTTTATTAGCCCCATCTATATCAGCCGATTCATAAAGATCCTTTGGGATATTTTGAAGTCCTGATAGAAAAAATAACATGTTTATTCCGAAATTCTGCCATATGGAAGCCAGTGCAATTACCAGCATAGCTGTCCATTTATATCCAAACCAATTAACCGGTTCGGTCATTATATTTAAATTCATCATTAAATTATTAACAATTCCTTCAAAAGACGAAAACAAGAAAGAAAAAATCAAGCCAACTATAGAAACACTTATTACATTTGGCATGAAGAAAAGTGTTCTGAATGTATTCCTGCCAACTAAAGAACTGTTCAGAACGACCGCTAAAATAATCGCCAGGGGGATTTCAACGGAAAGTTTTCCAAAGGATAAAACCAAAGTATTTACAAGACTCATCCAGTAATTTGGATCTCTGCTAAAAACTCTTACGAAATTCTCAAAACCAATAAAATTAGAAGTAACACCATTGTAATCATACCAGGCCCACCTTACAACCCAGATGATAGGGTAAATTGAAAAAAGCACCAGTCCTATTATCTGGGGAAGTATCATCATATAGGCTTCCAGTCCGTTTTTGTGTTTTCTGGACTTGGACTTACTTTTATACCAATTCCCTCTGCTTGTGTGTTTCTTCGCTGCTGCATTTATACTACTCAATAGGGTTCACCAGCTTTCCAGTTTAGATTGAAAATGGCCGGATAGCTCCGGCCATTTAAGCTATTTTATACTAATGTCAAATTCAGGATTGACATACCCGTCAAGCTTTAAAGCACCACTGTTCACATCTTTTTCAAGTGCTGCATTATACCTTTTATCCAAATCTGCCAAAGCTTCATCTATAGGAGTAGTACCAAGCAGAATCTTTGTAAATACTTTGGTATGATCTTCACCTTCAATTTTTACCGAGGGAGTACCAACTGTCAGATATATATTGTCAATCTTTCCGAAATCATCCCAGCCTTTTTTCTCAGGTTGTTTTTTTGCGAGGTTAACAATATCCTTTTTATATGGCATTGACTTGCTCTCTTCATATAGCTTTACAAGAACTTCATCACTATTTAGGAACTTATATACATCCATTATTTTGTTCAAATCTTTGTCCTTTGCTACGGCAGAAACTACTGCACAACCGTTAACAGACGCAAACTCCTTGTATCTCTTGTTTACATCAAGAACCGGCACATCTGCTGCACCCCATTCAATCTTTGCAGGGAATTGATCATTTAATACACCAACATCCCAGTTTGCTCCAAACTTCATTGCAATTCTGCCTTCTGCGAATTGGGCTCTTGCCTGGTCATTATCCAAACCTTCCATGCCAGGGAAGTAACTCTTATCCTGGTAGATTCCCTGAATAAATTCAGCCGCCGGCTTAAAGTCAACAAAGTTGAATTTACCTGTCTTGTGGTCAAAAATTTCATGTCCAATACTTGATGCAAAAGGTCTTAGTAATTCCCAGTTAAAGTAACCACTAAATTTTAATGGGATGCCCAGTCCATAAACCTTTTCTGCAGGGTTAGTCAATTTTTTTGCGTATTCTCTCATTTCTGCCCAGGTCTTTGGTGGCTTTGCTTCGCCTTTTTCATCAACTATACCGGCTTTTTTAAACAATTCTTTATTATATAAAAGTTTTATATTACTAACGCTGATAGGTACATCATATATCTTGCCTTCATACATAAATGATGGATTTTTAACATCATTTCCATAGGACTTTATAAATTCCGGTCCGCCTGGCAAATCATCCAATGCTATCAAATAGCCTTTGGATGCATAGGTACTGACAATTCCAGACCTCAAGAAAATTTCCGATACCTGCCCTGCTGCCAACGCCATATCCAATGTTTGTGCATAATCACCGCCATGAACAGTATATTCGATTGTAATCCCTTTTTCTTTTCCTTCTTTATTATTAAAGTTCTCAACAAGCTGAGTCATTACATCTTTAGAATGTGCGGAATTTGTCCAAACTTTAATTGTGTCCATCTTAACTTCAGGCTTAGCTGAAGTCTGAGCACTTGTGGATTCAACTGCTCCTGTGTTTTTCGCCTGATCGTCGCTTTCCGTTTTTGTTCCGCAGGCAGAAAATACACCTATAGTTAAACTCATTATTAAAGCGATGCTAAAACCTCTACAAAACTTCTTAACCATATTTGCCCCCTTTATAGTATTTCAAAAATAAATAAGTATTGAGCGCCCATGTTTAAATTATAGCTTCATTTATAATACTAATTAAGTACTATATTTCATATACAATTTTGGATATCCGGCAGTAAAAACCCCTTCTATAATAAAAATCTGTTTATAAATTATATACAATTTATATATGGTCAGGGTATAACTGTTATACTTTGTGATAAAAAGTTGTTGTTTCTCAATGGCTCACTGTCATAAAATTTGCAGGTTGCATCCACTATCGCCAATAAATTAAAGTTCATTCTCCTTGGAGAAAGGGTATATGTGCCCGAAGTAATAAATTTTATTGATTCACCCGGTAAGATTGTGCAATTCATATTTGTATCCCCAGCCTTTAATGCAGTGCTGGAATTACTGCCATTATCCGGATACCATCTTTTGTCGTTGCGTTCGGCTGCTGTAGTTGCTCCAATTACAAAGTGTACATGTACATATTGTACAGGCGTCGGTGTATTCCCTTGATTTTTAACAATAGCATAATACTTTATAGGATCACCCGGAGTATAGTCATTTGGCTCTATGCCCACCTCCGTTATTACAAGATCAAAATATAAATCAGGTAAAGCATCTGTTAAAGTACATGTAGCCGTCCATTTCTCCACCACGCCATTTGAAGTAGTCACGGAAAAAACTACAGGCTTTGTAAAATCATAGTAGCCTCCTGAAGCAGGAAATAATGTCGCTCCCGGCATCAGAGTAATAAGTGGCTTTAAACTGCCTATGTGAGCTGATCTATTCATTTGGAAGCTGATAGTTTTGTTTGTTTTGTCAATGACAGTTTCTCCAACCTGTGCTTCTATTTTAAAGTTTTTAATGTTTGAGCTCCCTATTATTTTTGAAAGAGTATTGTTGCTACGGTCAGCTTCGGTAGCAGTAAACTTGCAAGTGGCATCTGCAATTGCAAGCAGTTTAAATTGTGAACCACTCTGCGGAACAGTATATGGGATTGCTGACCTGCAAATCATACTTTCACCGGGTTCCAGGGATATTTGACTGTTGAACATGCCTACCAAAAGAGCGGTGCTGGATTGACTTCCATTGCCGGGATACCATTTTCCGCCTTTTTCAACTGCATTATCATAACCAAGCGCAAAGTGCACTGTAACATATTGCAGTGGGGTTTTTACAGTACCCTGGTTTTTTAATACTGCATATAAATATACCGGTTCGCCTTCCATATAGCTTGAGCTGTCAACGCCGACCTGGGTAACTACCAAATCAAATCCTGCAATTGGAACCATATTCACATTAAGTGTTACAGTATCAGCCTCATTTCCAGCGACATCAACAGCGGTAACTGTAAGTGTGTTATTTCCCACCTGAAGATTTAACATTGAAGAAAATCTACCATCAGTATTTATTGATACCTCAGTTCCATTAATATAAACCTTTCCTGTTTCATTAATCATGCCTGAAATATCAAACTCAGGTATACGGACTGTAGTTGATGTCTGGTTTATACTTAAGACAGGCTTTACAGTGTCCAGATTTACTGTAATGTATTTAAAGCTTTGATTACCAAATGTATCTGTTGCACAGATTTCTATTAAATTGCTACCTGACAACAGTGATACCTCTATTTCAAAAGTATTATCTGCCAGAATATCTACCGAAGCCTTATTCACAGTTACTGTGGCCGCTTCATTAACATTGCC
>CAYQCA010000022.1:10841-31208 GCA_964415835.1 uncultured Clostridium sp.
AAAGAACGGAATATTCCCTCAATTCCATGGATTTGACCATACAGGTACAAAGTTGGCATTGCTGATCCTGGTGCTTCCTTTCCAAATGCAAAGTTATCTGCCCGATCTACACCCTGTATCTTTTCAAAGGTATTACCACCATCTGTGGAGTGGAATAAACCTTGATCATAGAGGCTGACCCATATTTCACCTTCGCTGTTAGGTATGGTATTCATGTATATCCATCTGTAATCTGCTGGAACCGGAAATGTAAAGCCTGTTTTTGAAAAATTAAGACCACCATCTTTACTTCTGTACATGTCTCCTGTTTTGTAGTCAATAAAATAAAATTTATTACCGTTTACCTTATCTGCCTCAAGAACCTGAGACCAGGTCCAAGGACCATTTACACATACGGGAAGCGATAAAATTTCTGTCCAGTTTTTCCCTGCATCCCCTGTACGGAACACAGAATAATCACTGGTAGTAACCAGAATAACCTCCGGATTTGTTGAAGACATTGCGACTTTCGTTGATAAAACGCCCATATCAGGAGACTTCTGAAATCTGGTCCAGGACTTTCCTCCATCATGGGATACAGCTCCAGAGGCAATTAACTTATCATTACTGCCTACAACAACCATTTCCATCGGATTTGATTGGCAGTAATCGTAATCCCATACATTGTAATAATTCAACCCCTGAAGCCTTAATTCCGGATACTGGTCGAAATTATATGTTATGTTTCCTCCGGTATCTGCACCTCCTACAGCAAGCACTGTACCTATAGGCGGAGCTTTTATGGCCATAACTGTAAGCTCTTCATGCCCCTTTTGAATATTATTCCAGATAGTAGTTGGAGCAGTTATATCTTCTGTTCTCCAAACACCATGCCAATCTGAAAACCAAACCCGGCCGGGGTGGAACCTATCAAATTCTACAGATGCAATAGCCGCTGCCCAGAAGGTTTCAGGCCACCAGGATACAGCCTTGTTGTGAACAGTATTATCACTGCTTATTTTATTCCAGCTTGCTCCTCCATCGTTGGATAAGTATAAAAGGCCTGGAAAAACTTCTGAAGGTGCGCAAATAATCTGGGAAGAATTATAAGAATTAACACTTATTCCACAGTAACCTGCAGGTTTTCCCTTATAATCGATAATACTTGAATCAGGAGTAATGTTTGTCCATAAACCATTTGAATATTTAAGTACCCCATTTAGGTTGCTTTCAGTTGTAACAAAGAGCTCTCCTCCCTGAGATAAAGCCATTCTCATGACCCCCTGAGGGTTTAAATCTCCGGGAAGTTTTTCCCACACTTTATTACTATTTGTATATTTATAAATTCCATCACCATAGGCATTAAAATATATTATTCCTTCATTAGCAGGATCAAATAGTATGGACAGCACTCCATAATCGTCTTTTAGAATTCCCGAAAAAACCATCTGGTTCCAGCTTCTGCCGCCGTCAAAAGACTCCCATATTCCTTCTTTTCTTGAGCCGCATATGATATGGTTTGAATTATGGGGGTCAACTGCGATTCGCTCTCCTGCCCATCTCTTGTCACCGTTGCCCGAAAAATAGAGGTCTATATTCAGTTTTTCCCAATTTTCGCCTCCATCTTCAGATTTTAATATTGTTCCTTTTCTATATGTAAAGCTGGAATTAGAAGCTTTTCCTACTGCAATATAGACTACGTTTGAATTATTAGGATCAACCGCCAGACCATCGACCTGGTACCAGGTTTCGTATGAGTTTTTAAGGTCATCATTAAGCGGAACCCATTCTTCTTTTTCTTCATTAAACCTGTAGGATCCCCCAACATCGGTTCGAATATAAATAATGTCGTCTTTGGGATGCATAGTAATTCCGGTTATCCATCCTCCCTCGCCTACAAGTACATTGCCATATTCGTAATCCACCTTTGGAATATAGTTTACAATAAAGCTGTCAGGTTGTGCCTGATTTCCGGTAGCACTTACTGCTTCTATTGTGATAAAATTCTTACCAGCATTTAGTGTAATTGTATATTCAAAACTAAGGTCCGGATTTTGTTCTATTATTTGCCCATTAACTTTTATTTCGGCTATCTTGTTTACTGACCCCTGTATCCGGTAAACTGCCTCCTGTACTGAAATATAGTCCGATTCCCGTAATACTGTAATAAGAGTAGGAATTTCAATTTGAGCAAACAAAATATTATTACTTCGATTTACTTCAGTAGCACTCAGGCTTGAAGCCTCTGCAACAGCCTTTATTGATAAAACTTCTTCGCCCTGAGGAATTTCATAGGCATTATCCGATACAAGAGTAATTTCCTTCCCCTGCTCCAGTGTCCATACTTTGCTATGAGTAGCCAGTTCAATAGCTTCCTCGTATTTTTGCCCTTTTTCGGTATTCCATTTTACAGGAGTTCCGTTTTGTATATCTTCTGGATCCAGCTTAAAAAAGCGAACCAAAATGTCTGAATCCAGTTCAGCCATACCACCGCTATTTTTGACAACAGCATATAGATGAACATTATCACCGGGTTTGTAGTTTTCCTCAACAATACCGATCCTGACAATCTCAAGATCAAAATCAGCAGCAGCTAAAACTGTTGAGTTTACATAAAGTAGAATAAAGAGTATAAAAACAAACATGAGTGAAATAAAGACTAACTTTTTTAGTTTGTAAGTATTTAATATACCAAACATATTTTACTCCTTTTCTTCGTAAATTTTCTTTACGGCCCAAAATGCCATTTTTGGTTTCCTATATTCATTGACTATACCTTTGTTATTAAAGCTTCTTGCTCTTCCCAGATCCACCTCCTTCGCTGTTCTAACATCACAGAACTGCCAGATATAGGTTCCTGAAATATCTTCATCACTTAAGAACACCTTTAGTGAATAGTCCAAATATTCCTGCTGATAATTTTCTGTCCACCTGGGCCCTTCAAACGTGATATCCCCATATATGGCAGCAGCTCCGAATTCAGACATTATTAACGGTTTATCTGATACACCTGCTTCGGATAACTTTTGCTTCAGCTGACTCAGGAAGTTGGGCCATTCCTCCATACTGTCCTGATACCAGCCTATATATTTGTTTATGCTGACAATGTCTACCAGAGAATAGCATATGTCTTCCAACGGATACATTGTTGCATAGGTTATAGGACGGGTTGTATCCATAAGACGTACCTTTTGTGCAAAAGCTTCTGTAAGCTCATACGCAATCTGTGTCCTGGTATCGATTTCATTGTGAAGACTCCAGACAAATATAGAGGGATGATTGTAATCTCTTACTACCATTTCCTCCAGCATATTCAATCCGCGTTCACGTATCACCGGATTTTTCAGTGGTTCTTCAGGATAACCCCATAACGGTATCTCCTCCCAGAAAAGTATACCTTGCTCATCACAATAGTCTAAGAACAGCTCTGAATTTGGATAATGGGAACCTCGTATGGAGTTACAGCCCATACTTTTAATAATATCCATATCCTTCTTCATCAATTTCAAAGGAAAAGCGAATCCCCAGTCCGGATGGTCCTCGTGGCGGTTAACACCTTTTAAAAATACCTTTCTCCCGTTCAACCTAATATCCCCGTCAATTGTATCCAACCTTCTGAACCCGGTTCTCTCTATAAGGTCATCACATCCTATATCAAATCTGAACGAATAAAGATTTGGCTTTCCTTCATCCCAAAGTTTGATATTTTCTATTTTGCAGTTTTCCAACCGAATATTCGTCCTACCCTCAAAAGATAGATTTTCCGATGCAATTTGAAGCTCGCCCATATATACGTTAAGCTGTGTCCGAAAAACTTCATCTGAAAAAGCCTCCATCTGAAGCTCAAAGCTTAGGAGTACATTTTCCATTGACTCATCGAGTTCATAATCAATACGGCAGCTGCCTATCCATGCCTCTTCCAGCTCCATTACCTCTACACTACGGATAATACCTCCGTAATGAAACCAGTCAACTCTTGCCAGAGGAATAGTGTTCATGTCATCATGGGTATTATCAACTGAAATTACCAACATGTGTTGTCCTAGAGAAATACCTTTCAAATTTAAATTGAAGCCACTAAACCCACCATAATGGCTTCCGATATGAGCCCCATCCAGATAAACCTCTGCCTGTCCTGTAATACCATAAAAACTCAAGTTTATATTTCGGGCTGCAGTTTCAAAACTGGTAGAATACCAGGCAACACCCTCATAATGGTATAATCCCAGTTCATTATTCCAACATGAAGGCACTACCATAGTTTCACTATCCTGCGGCATTTTTTGATACCATTTCTCACTGATACCTTTTTTGCCGGGATCTGTCTTGAAGCTCCAAATGCCGTCCAGTAGATAGCATTTTCTTTTTATATGCTGTTTAAAAAGCCTGTTCATTTTAACCTCCTAGATTTGTTATGGCATGATTATATTAAACTTTACGGAATTAAATAAGTTATATATTTTATATATAACGATTTGATTATTGATTTGGGATTGAAAAGAATATTCATGTTTAGTTATAATATACTGGACAACCAAAAAATACTATAATTGGACGGTTAAAAATGATTTATACGGGAGTCATATTACTATTATTTTCTTTAATACTTTTTGCACGGAATTTTAAAAATCGTACTGCCTGGTATCTTAACCTGTCAGTCTGGGGTTTTATTCTTTCCCTTTTTGCAATGATAATTCTAGTTTCAAAAACCGGGAATTATCGTCTTCCCTCCAGGTTTTTATTCAGGATGGATTACCAGTTGTTCCTCAAGCTTACAAATACACGTATTTCTCCCGATAACGTTATTAGGATTTTTAATCTTGGAGTAGTATCATATCTGGCAGGTTTCATCCTAATTATGAGCTATTTTAAAAGCACTCTGGGAGCCTCCTGTAATTTCGCTAAAAATATTTATAAATTTCTGTCCTTTGGCTTGCTCATTTTGTATCTAATTTTTTATGACCCGAAAACGTCCTATTCTTTTTACATACGTCTGGCACTGTTAAGTGAAACAAAAAGCAAGTACTATAATTATTTATCAGCTTTAATCAACATTATAGATATCCTTATATATATAGGAATCCTGTTAATATTGACAAATACCCTGATTCAAATTTTAGCCAATTATAAATATATACCGGTTAAGTTTATAAAGAAACAACTGGTATCCCTTGTGCTGGTTTTAAACTCCTTTAATTTTCTATATCTAACCATTTTTATTACCGGTAAGGTTCGTTATCCATATGCTTTTTATGATTCTATATATTTTTTAATAGCAGGCAAGGCCTACAATTTCTCTGACAGCATTTATTTTATTTATCCGATTATAATGCTGGTGGCTTCCTGCTCCATATTCTTTCTCCTTATTAAGTACAAAGGGCTGGATACCACCCATTATTTCAAAAATTTTATAATCGGACACAACCTGAAAACTGTTAAAATTAATTATAGAAGTGTTTTTCATTCTTTCAAGAACATACAGTTTGTAGTAAGTGGTATGTCGAAAAATGCGCTGGAGCAATATGGGACAGAAGAGGGAAAAAAAGCTTTGGAGACTGTGTATAGTTTCAGCACCGATACCCTCAATAACATTTCCAGACTTTTGGACAGCATGAAGGATGTTAGTTTAAATGTAGCAGAATGCAGCATTAATCATTGCATTGATAAAGCTTTGTCCAGCGCTTTAATAGATAAAAAAATCAGCATTGAAAAAAACTATATGGCATTAAACCGCATATACGCTGACCAATACCATTTAACAGAGGCTTTTCTCAATATAATAACCAATGCTGCTGAAGCAATTACTCAGGAAAATAGAAAGGATGGAAAAATCAAGATTGACATTCTTTCTCATCTGGAATGGATCATAATTAAAATTTCTGATAATGGCTGCGGAATAGGCAAAAAAGAGCTGAAGCAAGTCTTTAAACCCTTTTACTCAACCAAACACAGGCAACAAAACTGGGGTATTGGTCTCCACTATGCAAGAACAGTTATCCGTGCACATTCCGGGTTTATAGATCTTGAAAGTTTACCTGGAAACGGCACTACTTTCGAAATATTATTACCAAACATAAAAAGGAGAAATGACGATGAATAAAATTAAAATATTGCTGGTTGACGACATGGAACAAATCAGAACGCTTTTTAAATTTATGCTGGCTTCAGAAACAGATTTTAAGGTTGTAGGAGAGGCTTCAAACGGAAAAGAAGCTTACCAGAAGGCAAAAGAATTAAAACCGGATATTATTCTAATGGATATAGAAATGGAAACCGAGACTGCCGGTATTGATGCAGTTAAGCTTATAAAGGATGATATGGAAGAGGTAAAAATTATTATGCTGACCATCCATGTTCATGAGGATCTTATGTTTTCAGCTTATATTAACGGTGCTATGGATTATGTAGCAAAAACAAGTCCCGCTTCAGAAATAGCTGAATCAATAAGGAATGTATATAATAACCGCTTGAACCTAAGACCGGAAGTCTCTAAGAGGGTAATGGAAGAACTTACGCGATTGCATAAGAATGAATATAGTATGATATATACCCTTAACATTATTTCAAAATTAACTATAGCAGAGTTTGAAGTATTAAAAGCCTTATATCAGGGTAAAACATACAAACAAATCTCCAGAGAACGCTTTGTTGAAGAAACGACACTGCGCGTTCAAGCTAATAAAATACTGAAAAAGTTTAAAGCAAATAAAATGTTAACAGTAATATCTCAGCTGAAAAATTTGAAGATATTTGATATATATCAATAATCCCACTTTTGATAGCTGACAGCTACCATCCTTTACATTCTTAAATTTATTTAATATAAAAATCAGATAAATTAAACATCACTTGTACCATTTGAGCCCTGCTTGTTGTACTATTGAGATTGAGCTTGTTATTGCTGCCGCTAATTACTCCGCATTCCACAAATAGTGTAATAGCATTCTTTGTCCAGGCTCAAACATATTGTTACCAACTCCACTTGAGATTCCCAGCTTCTTTGCCGTGGCTAAATAAGCTGAATAGTAAGCATCTCCTGCATCACTAAAATTGTCTGAAAGCTTCTCATCCGGGCTGAAATTACCATTCCCGGTTCCTGTAGTTATGCCTCTTGCTGCAGTTCTTGAACTTCTTCCCTAATATCCTCAGGAATCTGGGGGTCAGGAAGACCAAAATATCTGGAAGCATTAATCCCCATTATCATATTACCTATATGATTTACATGAAGCATATCCATCATTAGTCTACGGTATTCTTTTCTGTCTTTTTCATACAACGGATTAAAATAACTGTATTGATCTATCAGCGGCAAGCCCGATTCTTTTGCCAGAATCCTGTTTCCCTCCATAAAGCTTTCAAAAGTTTCTCTGTAGCCTGGCATACACTCCTCAAAAATTGGGCAGTAGTATGTCTGTAGCACTGGCTGGATTTTGCTATCTATTAGCCTTGTACAAATTTGTTTTATATTTTCGTAATACTGATTATATGTAAAACCCTTTGCCGCATCATTCCCTCCTATTGTAATAATAACCATTTGCGGCGAAACAGAAAGTATATCTCTGTCAAAGCGTTTAAGCAATCCTTCAGCAGTGTCTCCGCATATACCTTGGTTTATGACCAGAACATGTCTTCCAATGTGTTCTCTTAAATTGATGTTGAGCCAGTCAACCCAGTTGTTCCTGCCTCCGCTGTGCCAGAACAATTCTGTATTACTGGAACCAAATGCTACTACTCTCACACCTTTTTGATCATCCTCTTTCCAGCTTTGGACAACTTTTTTTATATCTACCATAAGAGGTTGCCTCCTTTATTGTAATTAATTGTATTATATATAAAAATAATCATAAAGTATAATACATAATTATTAATATATCTATAGCTTTAAATGTATTAATGCTTGAGAGATAAGAAAGCAGTCAGGCTCTCATCCACCTGACTGCTATTGATTATTTCTGTTCCTGCTTTATTTAATTATCATTAGCACTAAACGGTGTGGAAATCATCAAATCTCCTGTAATGCCTTTTGCTTCTAAAACTTTGCCCCAAGGTGTATCTACCAGGTTATAATAAAGCTTTTCACCTACAATATAAGGGTAATCTGAATTCAGCAATAATTCTGTTGTTTCTTCAAAACCTGTTTCAGGTAATATCCTTACTGTAGCATTTTTAAGTCCTGTCAGATGGACTCTTCTTCTCATAAAAAAGCTAACCGGGCAGCACTCCTTTACTGAAAGTATTCCATCCTCCTCTTGCTCTATGAAAACACGGCACTCCGCACGCCAGGCTCTTGGCATATTGTATACCGAATAACCCTTTGTAAGCTTTGTTTCACTTCCCAGAAAAAGCGGTGCTCCAAGAGGAAACTTAAACTTTGCTTTAACTGTAGTGTCCGGCATGTACCCTGAAAAATAGAAGGCGTTCTTATTTCTGTGAACCATAATTATAGGTGTTTTTGATTCTGGCACTTCTCTTACAAAGTCAATATGATAATCAAACTCTCTTAAGGCCAATCGTACTAGTGCCTCAGCTGGAAAGTACTCTCTGGTATTATGCGGTGTTAATAAGTGTTGACCCTTGAAGAAATCATTGGAACTTGTGCCTCTTATCCAAATAAGCTTGCCTTTGAACCAATCAGGCTGGCTTTTGCACAAGCCCACAATTCTATTTTCGTTTTCCCTTTCAACCCATGACAGCTTTTTAGTATAAACATCTGACTCATCTTCCAGTACTGTGTCAATTAGTCCATTGGACAACAGACCTCCATGCTTTATTTTGCAGGATAAAAACTCGCTACTTAGTTCCTCTTCACCAATATTCAGATGCAACTTCATTTCTCCACCAACAGATGAGGTCAGCTTAACATTTAATGCCTTTAACAACCTATCTCCTGCGCTGGTTAACGATCCATACAAAATAATTTTCCCGCCGCTTTCTGCAGTTTCTATAATCTGTTGTTCCATTCTGCTTCCTTTAAAAGGAACCGGTGTTACTATAACAACTCCCTTATATATATCAGGATTTTTATCAAGAGATTTAATATAATTATCCGTTGAAACCACTGTACTTAAGGGAAGTCCATTATTTATTGCACTCCTAATAAACCAGTCCTCGAAAAAAGCTTTTTCCAGCGTGCCATCTATTGCTATGGAGTTATCGAAGTATTCTCTGAACGGGTAAACCCACATTATTGGAGAAGCTTCATCCGGGAATGTTTCATAAGCTTTTATCAGGTGAGGTATCACTTCATTAGGAACCTGGTCCGGCATTTCTCCCAGTGAATTATCAATAGTAAGAAAATTCAAATACCCAGGTGCCTGGATTTTCCCTTCCTCATTCACTCTTGCGGTTGCCAGCGGGAGATAAATGTCATGAGGCTGGCCTTCATATCTGTCTATCCATGGACTGTTCATCCACCATGGGTCATGTATATAAAACCTAAACAGGTAATCCTCTCCCTGGGGCAACTCAGAAATTCTTGACATATAACCTGCCAGTTCCAGGCCAAAATCCCCGTTTAACGCAGCCCATGGGGAATTTGGAGGCGGAAGCATATTAAATCCGCCTTCATAAATTGCCTTAAGATTTACTCCATCTGATGCCAGGTCAATTCCTACTGAGAGATTTGTTCCTCTGGTTTCGATGCGGATATCAGGACACTCCTGTCTGAATAGTTTCCAGAACTCAAGTATCCTCTTTTGTGTATCATCCAGCTTTTCCTTTTTAAAACTATCTCCGTCAAAAATTGCGCCGGTTGTGCCCCAGGTTTCTGTTCCAAATCCAAATCCATTAGAAAGCCATAAATAGTCAAAGCTCAAATCCTTTAAAAAATGCTCACACTGCCTTCCAAAGAAAGTTCCAAATGGTGTCCCTTCCGGAATGCCTTCAGGGGAACCTGCATAACTTTCTTTATCCTCGTGCAGTATTCCATAGCAGCAAACAAAGCTTTTTTTGCCCATGGTATCGCCCATACAAATCTCTTCATGCTTTGTATATTTAAATTCTGACTTTGCGAACTCGGGGCCCGGATCAAAGGTAGCTCCTACTCTTACAGGCTTTCCCGTAATCTCAAAACCAATTCTTTTTATGGTTTCATTAATTAATTTCTGTATACCATAGGTAATAACAGGCGGGTTCTCAATATAATTATAATATGTAGTATGAAGCCCTATCCCTTCCGGATCCCGTTTCTTGTCCCAGTCTTCTCTCGGATTGGCTCCACCTATATACTGAGCCCATTCAAAACTTTCGTCCAGGTCACCCTTGTACTCCAGTATCTCTGAGCCATCAGCAGACCACATCATAACAGATACCATATCAGCGTGAGCTAGTAAAGGTTTCCATTGTTCAAAAACCTTTCTGCATACACCTTCTATATAAGGGTGATCTATTTTTTTAAAGGGTTTTAAACTTATTTCAAGAGTGATATTTTTAAGCTGATGCATAACTACCTCCTTCTACGTGTCTGGCACTATACTTTTACTATAACACTTTCTATACCAAGGATCTCTCCAATTTTCTTAAGAGTTTTTGCATGATGGCCGACACCCAAAGCATAGTGATGAGTAGGTCCCTGCATAACCCATTCCTTTATGAAATCTTTTGTATTAGGTTCAAAGAAACCTCTGGTGTTGGTATTTCCGGTAGGAGGTATTTGCCCTTTTCTGGACATGCCTTCTCCGATTACGAATTTAAATTTACCCTCTGCAGTCTGGGTAATTCCCAGCATTGTGATAGGGCCTTCTTTAATTTTAAATTCTACAGAAGCCCCGCTTCCCGGCTTACCATGATATTTTGTAAGACTTCTTAATATAGGCTTCCCGTCAGCTATAGCTATGTGATGCGGTCCGTCATGACCTACCAGAATAAAGTCTTCTCTGAAATCAAAAGGATGAAACTCTGCAAAGCTGCCGCCAATATCCAGTCTGTCCATAATCAGCATAGCAATACAGGTTTTTATGTCATATTCTCCACACATGGGTACACCCTGTGCATTTAGCATTGAATTACCAACTATAAATGAGCTGGCGATTTGTCTGTGAAGCGTATTATCAAGCCCTTCATAATAGTATGCCAAACCTGTAAGCTTATACTTCTCCACCAATCTATCCAGTGCTACCGCAGTTTTAGCTGCCTGATAAAGATCAGCCTCAGTAAGCTTGACAGTAACAGGATCGCTCACCGGATCAGGCATGTCAAACTCCTGGCAAATAACTTTCTTTTTGTCCTCGATCTCTGAATCGGTAATGGTGTAGTACAACTTGATAACATCATCTATCTCCAATAGTGGCACATGGACTCCGAACGCAGCGGAGATAGCCGTTGGATCCGCATGCATATCATACATAGCCTCCAGCACATGCCCCATAAGTCCCATCCTGGCACCTTTCAAGTCATGAAGCACTTTTGCTATTTCACACCATTCTCTTATTTCGGCTTTCGCCCTATCATCATTATATAGAGTGCCTATTATTACGTCACTTACTTTTTTCCCAAGCCTTACAGCCACACCGGTAAACTCCGGTACTGAACAGATGTTGTCGTTTTCAAGCTGCATAAAAGTACATGCCTTTGAATAATCCATTCCTTCCAGCGGCTGCAGTGCCACCAGTATAACCGGAACATCCATGTTGCGGATGATTGGTGCAAAAGTAGATGAAGTTGCGTAGGTAACCATATCACAAAAGATAACATCCAGCTGATCACCCTTCATTTTTTCCAGTGTTTCGTACCCTGCAATGCTGGTATCTACCATTCCATAATCCTTAACCACAACACCGTTTTCCTCGATCATGCCTCTTACTACCGCATGATAACCCATAAGATTATCAAGCAATCCTTCAAACTGGTGCCAATAGGTGTCATGCCCTACTGCAAACAGTCCTGCATTTGCAGTTCTCTTTTTTGATCTTTGAATCATTTATTAACCTCCAACACAATAATTAAGATAAAATAAACCTGATCTATGTTTCTATTATCTTGATTATATACAGAATTTGACCGTTTATATATGTACAAAGCAAACCTATAGTGGTATGGAATAAACTTTTTAGAATAATACAATTATCCTGCTTAAAAGTAAAAGAAATCTAATGTCATTGAATATAAAATAACTATTGAAAGGAGTGTTTGTATATGAAAAACGGAAAGGTCAAATTTGCGGTACTTGGCTGCGGAAGAATTTCCACTGCCCATCTGGATGCAATTAAAAACGCACCGAATGCCGAACTGGTTGCTGTTTGTGATGTTATTGAGGAAAAAGCAAAACAGGCTGCTTTAGATAACGGGTTAAATAATTGGTATACTTCTATCGACAAAATGCTGCAAAATGAAGAAATTGATGTAGTAAATATATGTACGCCAAGCGGAACCCACTGTGAGTTTACAATAGCTGCTGCAAGAGCAGGTAAACATGTCTTGTGCGAGAAGCCTCTCGATGTTTCAAAGGAAAAGCTGGAACTCATGATAAATTGTTGTAGAGAATATGGTGTTGTGTTAGGAGGTATTTTTCAGCGCAGAACAAATATTGCAGCTATAAATACGCGTAAAGCTATACGAGAAGGAAAGCTTGGAAGGATTGTAATGGCCAGCGCCTATCTAAAGTATTATAGGGATCAGGAATACTATGCCAGCGATAGCTGGAGAGGAACCTGGGAATTAGATGGCGGCGGGGCACTGATGAACCAGGGTATCCATGGTATCGATATGCTACAATGGCTTGTAGGTGACGTGGAAAGCGTTTTTGCCAAATGCACAACTCTTTTGAGAAATATTGAAGTAGAGGATACCGCAGTTGCAACTGTAAAATTCCGCAATGGTGCCATTGGAACTGTAGAAGGTGCAACCTCTGTATATCCGGGGCAGGATACCATATTTTCAATACATGGAGAAAAAGGCACTATCATTTTGGGTGACAAGGGTTTCTATGCCTGGGATCTAATTGATTCATCAGATAAAGCACCTGATGCAGGTGATGGTTTTGGAGGCTTGAACTGTGGTTGGTCCTCTACCAATACCGGGCACATCTTGCAGGTACAGGATATGGCAGAAGCAGTGCTGCAAGGAAGGTCAGCTATGGTAACGGGCGAGGAAGCAAAAAAAGCCGTAGAACTGGTGCTGGCAATTTATGAGTCAAGCAGGACAGGACAGGAAATAACACTATAGGAGTAATATTACAACATATTAAGAAAGGCTGATTAATTATGAAACTACTAAGAATTGCGATTTTAGGTCAAGGAAGAAGCGGCCGGGATATTCATGGGGACTGTCTTAAAAATATGCAAGACTGTTATAAAGTTGTGGCTATTGTTGACCCGCTGGAACACCGTAGAAAAAGAGCTGAAGAGGAGTGGGGCTGTGAAACCTTCGAAAGCCATCATTCACTGCTGGGCAGAAAGGATATTGACCTTGTAGTCAATGCCACCCCAAGCCACTTGCATGTACCAATAACACTGGATCTTTTAAAAGGCGGACTTAATGTACTATGTGATAAACCTTTTGCCAGAACCGTACCAGAAGTTGATAATATGATTAATGCCGCAAAAGAAAACGGCAAACTTCTGGTCATCTTCCAGCAATCCAGATTTGCTCCGTATTTTCAGCAGGTTAAAAAAGTGATTGAGTCAGGTGTACTGGGAAGGATTGTTCAAATAAGCATAGCCTTCAACGGTTTTGCCAGGCGGTGGGACTGGCAGTGTATACAAGCCTTCAATGGAGGAAGTCTTTTAAATACCGGACCGCATCCACTGGACCAGGCGCTGCAATTGTTTGGAAACGATGTGGAACCAGAGGTTGTTTGTATTATGGACAGAGCCAATACCTTTGGCGATGCTGAAGATTATGTAAAACTGATTTTAAAGGCACCTGATCATCCTGTGGTGGATTTAGAGATATCGTCATGTTGTGCCTATCCGTGCTATACTTATAATGTACAAGGGACCCGGGGCGGACTGAAGGGGTCTATGGACCACATTGACTGGAAGTATTTTAAGCCTGAGGAGGCACCAGAGCAGTCTTTGATCAGTACACCTTTGATGAACGAAGACGGAACACCAAAATACTGTATGGAGCAGCTTAAGTGGTATGAAAACAGCTGGGATATTCCCCATGACCAGAAAAATTTTATGCAGGTAATGGCAAAGGTCTATTACGAAAAGCTGTACAGTACACTGACGCAGGGTGTCGAACTTGAAGTAACTCCAGAACAGGTCCGCCGCCAGATTGCAGTAATTGAAGAGTGTCACAGACAAAACCCTTTATCACGGATGTGGTAATATAGAATAAAAAGGAGGACATTTATATGTTGCGTATTGGAATTTTAGGTTCGGATAACAGCCATGCCAGAGCTTTTTCAAGACTTGCCAACTTAAGAAATGAAAAAACCGGAGAGTATGAATTTCCTGACATCAGAGTTACAGGAATATTTGGCTTGGATAAAGAACAAACTGAATCCGTTGCAAAGGACGGTCATATAGATTTTATTGCTGATAAACCAGAGGATTTATTGGGAAAGGTTGATGCAGTTATGGTCGTATTCAGGCACGGTGATTTGCATGCCGATTACGCTTTGCCCTTTATTGAAGCGGGTATTCCTACATGGATAGACAAGCCGTTTACCATCAAGGTTTCTGATGCAAAACAGTTAATAGAAGCTGCTGAAAAAAAAGGTACAATTCTTACAGGCGGGTCAACCTGTAAATATGCCTATGATGTTTTAATGTTGAAAAATACTGTAGAGAACGACGGTGAGCTGGGCAGCATCGTGTCAGGAGCTTTGAATTTTCCCGGCGATCCCGAGAGTGAATATGGCGGGCTATTCTTTTACGGCCCACATATGGCTGAAATGTTGATGACTATATTCGGATATGACGTTAAATCGGTCATAACCAGTGTCACCAACGGCGTTGTTATTGCTATAGCCAAATATGACAAATATCAGGTAGTGCTTAACTTTACAAAGGGTTGTCCAAAGCATTTTGGCATTATATATGGCACAAATAAAACAGTGGTACGAGAAATTGACATTTCTGTCATATATAAGCTAGGATTTGAAAAATTTGCAGAAGTTCTGAGAGGCGATAAAAAGCCACTGGCAATGGAAAAGCTGTTAGCTCCGACTGTGCTTTTGAATGCTATTTGCAAATCGATTGAAGACAGAAGAGAAATATTTCTTGATGAAATTACCGTTTCAGAGTAAACAGTTTATTTTAGCTTCCTGTATTGGCTTGGTGACAGCCCTACTTCCTTTTTAAAAACTTTATTAAAATAGGCTGCATCGTTAAAGCCTACTCCCAAGCAAATCTCAGTAATGGAGAGATTGCATGTATTCAGCAGTTCTCTCGCTTTGGCTATCCTGAGAGTATTAAGATACTCCACAAAAGTTTTGCCGGTGATCTGCTTGAAAATATATGAAAAATAAGTTTGAGACATCATAGCTATTTTACATACTTCTTCGATATATATTGTGTTTGTAAAGTTATTATCTATATATCTAATAGCCGAACTTACAGCCTCCCTATATCTTTCAAAAAGCTCATGGCTGGAAGGGAGGCTTTTGTTTTCATATTCCCTTGCTATAAGTGCAAGGAGCTTTAGCAAATCTGCCTTTATATTGATTTCATAATATTTCTCTTCTCTTTCATATTCTGAAAGCATGTCTAAAAACAGCTCCTCTACCTTTAGCTGCTTTTTACCTTCAATACGAAGCCGTGGCTTTACTGCTTCATGGGATACCAGAAAGGGCTCTAAATATGCAAAATCGAATAATGAATTACTAAGTTCAGGCATAGATATGTTTTCGTTTATAAAACCGGACGAAAACTCACAGCCTATAATCGTTATATCTTCTGAATTGCTAATTTTTACTTTATGAGTTACAAAAGGTGGAAGCACAAACAGGTTGCCTTTAGTTAGACAGTAGCCGGTGCTGTTAATAAAGTGCTCACAGGAGCCGCTCATTACATACCATATTTGCATGTAATCATGGGTATGTTCAGTTGTACCTGAGATTTTATCATTTTTCAAACAATATACTTTAAATGGGATTGATTTTTTAAAGGTTTCAACTGCTTTATTTAAAAATATACCACCGTCATTAGTATTAAAAATCATTTGCTTTCTCCTTGAAATTCATATAAAGAAATTGTATCATATGACAGGTATATAAAAAACTATAGAAAATGAGAGGATGTTTATTTAAAATGTCAACGCAATTAAACCAATCAAACATTGCAAATCCTTCACCTCTGGGTCTTTTAGGATTTGGAATGACAACCTGCTTACTAAATCTACATAATGCAGGCTTCATTTCCCTTTCAATTGTTATTGTTGCAATGGGCTTTGCACTTGGCGGTGCTGCTCAAATAATTGCAGGTATTATGGAATTTAAGAAAAACAACACCTTTGGTGCTACTGCATTTACCGCTTATGGCTTCTTTTGGTGGTCATTAATCTTAATATGGATCAATCCATTTTCCAAAATTAATGCAGCTGATTCTACTAGTATGGGTTTTTACCTGGGCCTTTGGTTTATATTTACCCTATTTATGTTTATTGGAACATTGAAGCATAATCGTGCCACCCAGGTGGTATTCTGTTCACTTGCAATTTTATTTCTACTTCTTGCTGTTGCTAATTTTACAGGTTCAGAAGTAATTCATTCAATTGCAGGGTATATCGGAATCTTCTGCGGCCTTTCTGCAATTTATAGTTCAATGGGGCAGATTATTAATAATGAGTTTGGTAAAACAATAATGCCGTTATAACGAGGTCATGGTCATCTACGGTGACCATGACCTCGTTGAAACGCCGCTGATGTGAGAAAAATTTTCTACAGCCGAAAATTTTTCTCTGAATTTTGGCGTTATAACACATAAGTTCTGATAAAAAATATTTCTAAAAGTAGTTGTTACAAAAATTTGTGAGTTTTGTAACAGCTACTTTTTTATTTATTATAACAGGATATGGGCTATTTTCTTCTCTACTACTCAACATTGACAAAAAATTTAGCATATGATATTCTTTAATCATCAACATAGAAAACGTTTTCTATATTGAAAATAGATGCTTTGACAGGAAGGAATTCTTATGGCAAATGAATCTAAAAAAAGCAAAAGACCAACCATTCTTGACATCGCCAGGGCTGCAAATGTTTCCGCTGCAACAGTATCCAGAGTGTTAAATGATTCTGACTATCCTGTGAAAGATGAACTCTCAGTCCGTATTAGGAAAGCAGCACAGGAACTGAATTACAAACCAAACATATTCAGCCAGATGTTAAAAGGAGTTTCCAGTAAAGAAATAGGCATCATTGTTCCTGATTTGATAAATCCGTTCTATGCTCAGCTTGTTTCAGCAGTCGCCCGGCAATGCATTAAAAACGGCTATGCCCCTATTGTCTGCAGTTCTTTCGACAGCTCGGAGCTGGAAAACCGTCAGCTTGAAATACTACTTCGCCAGAGGGTAGCAGGTATTATTCTCAGCAATATTGGTGAAATTGACTACTTCTCATCAAAGTTGAATGAGCATGATGCTCCTCCCTATGTATTGTTTGATCAACGTCACGAGGGCTTTTCCGGCAACAATGTTTCCTTTGATTTTTTCAACGGGGGCTATATGGCAGCAAACTACTTAATACAAAGTGGTCATAAGAATATTGCCTTTGCAAGCCACACAATAGACCGGAGCAGCCGAAAGCTGATTTACGACGGGTATTGTAAAGCATTGAAGGATGCAGGTCTGACTCTTAGTTCCGATATGGTTTTTATTGATTCTAAAATAAAGCAAACCGAAGATGTAAACATGGATTTCGACAACGGAAGACTTTTGGGCCAAATGCTATTGAAATGTGACAACCTGCCTGATGCTGTTATGGCAATAAACGATATCACTGCAATAGGTATCATGGATTATCTTTCTCAGAACGGGGTTTGCATTCCTGAGGATTTATCCGTTATTGGATTTGATAATATACCCGTAGCATCAATGGTAAGACCGGCTTTGACAACCATTCACCAACCGGCTGTTGAAACCGGAAACAAAGCTGCCCGGATGCTCTTTGAACGAATAAAGAATCCAAGATTGGCATCTGAACAAATTATTATTTCGCCGGAGCTTATTGTACGTGAATCAGTAAAAATAAAAAATTTTTTGACAATAACAAATAAATATAATGTGAGGTAATAATATGATACAGAAAAAATACGGAGAAATAGCATTACATATCTTTGACACTCGTGAGGAAATGGGAAACAAGGCTGCAGATGACGCTGCCGAAACCATCCTCAAAGTGTTGCAGGAAAAGGAGTTTGTGAATTGTATTTTTGCAGCTGCACCTTCCCAAAATGAGTTTTTAGAGGCTTTATCTCAAAAATCTCTGCCATGGAACAGAATCAATGCTTTCCATATGGATGAGTATGTTGGGTTTGCCATCGGAAGCCCTCAGTCTTTCAGTGGATTCCTCAATAGGTCAGTTTTCAACAAGGTACCCTTTCGCACCGTAAATCTCATTAACGGCCTAAATGAGCCACAACAGGAGTGCGAACGCTATTCGGCTCTGTTGGAAGAAAATCCGCCTGATATTGTCTTTATGGGCATTGGCGAAAACGGACATTTGGCATTTAACGATCCTCCGGTAGCAGATTTTAACGATAGTAAAAAAGTTAAACCAGTATTTTTAGATCTGGCCTGCAGAACTCAACAAGTCAATGACAAATGCTTCCCAACGCTTGAGGATGTCCCGGTTCAGGCAATTACGCTGACCATTCCGGCATTGGTTTCTGCTCCTCATCTTTTTTGCATTGTTCCGGGTGAGAGAAAAGCCGACGCTACTACTGCTGCTCTTACTGGAGAAGTAAACGAAAAATGTCCTGCCAGCATTCTGCAACTTCGTAAAGGTTGCCGTATGTATATTGATAAGGACTGTGCCCGAAAACTTTAAGTGAAAATCAAATTTTAAAGGAGGTTTTTTATGTCTTTAACTTTGTTCAAAAATGCTAGAATTATTACCTCAACAGGAATTTATCCAGGGGAAGTATTAGTTGAAAACGGTATTATCCTCAGAGTTTGTTTTGGAAACAGCCTTGACATAACTGCAGATAGAACGATAGACCTAAAAGGTAAATATCTTTCTCCGGGCTTTATTGATATACATACTCACGGCGCCGGAAATGCAGACTTTATGGACGGAACGATTGATGCAATTTACCAAGCTTGTAAAGCACATATGGAGCATGGAACAACTTCAATTGTTCCTACTACTATAACCAGCACAACGGAATCCTTGCTGACTTTTGTAGATCTTTTCAACCAGGTGGAACTTGATCGTAAAGATATGCCAAATATTCTAGGCTTGCATTTGGAAGGGCCATATTTTTCCTATGAACAGCGCGGAGCTCAGGATCCAAAATATCTTCGGAACCCGGATCCGGCTGAATACGAAGAAGTCTTAAGAAGGACGAACCGAATTATCCGATGGTCTTTTGCAGTGGAGCTTGAGGGCTCAGAGGCTTTCTTAAAAACACTCCGTCAACACGGAATAGTAAGTTCTCTCGCCCACTCCGACGCTACCTGCGAACAGGTCTTCAGAGCCTTTGAAAATGGCATATCTTCTCTTACCCATTTTTATTCCGGTATGTCCGGGGTAAAGAGAATTAATGCTTACCGTGTTGCCGGTTCTATTGAAGCAGGATACTTGCTTGATGACCTTTTTGTTGAGGTTATAGCAGATGGTAAACATCTTCCCAAGGAACTTTTACAGCTGATTTACAAGGTAAAGGGTGCAGAACGTATCTGCCTTGTTACTGATTCCATGAGGGCAGCCGGTATGCCTGATGGTCATTATGTACTTGGTAATGAAAAAACCGGCATGGATACCATTGTAGAAGACGGAGTGGCAAAACTACCTGACAGGACTGCATTTGCAGGCAGTGTGGCTACGGCTGACCGACTGGTTCGCACCATGTGGCAGTTAACCCAGGCTCCTTTATACGAAATAGTCAAAATGATAACCTTGAACCCTGCAAAGTTATTAAAGCTTGATGGACAGAAGGGCTCTATCAGCATTGGGAAAGATGCTGACATGGTTATTTTTGATGATAATATTGAAGTAAGCATGGTAATGGTTGGAGGCCGTATTACTTTTGAGGCTTGATTTTTAGATATCGGGTAGGAGGCTAATCATTAATTGATTGGCCTATCTCCCCAGTCGAGACAAAATACTTATGACAAAGGAATAATCTCATCATCCTATATAATGATACAATCCTTAATACTATGGATTCATTGGAATCCTTTTTCATTGTAAACCAACCAACGAAATAATTATATATTTAAATAGTATTGATTATCTATATCACTTTTGATATTATTTCAATGTATCTAAATAGTTACTTA
>CAYQCA010000023.1:0-31076 GCA_964415835.1 uncultured Clostridium sp.
ACAGAAGCATTTAAAGATTCTGCCTTCCCCGGCATGGGTATTTTGACCAGCCGGTCTGCCAAGGCAGCTGTTTCTTCGCTTATTCCATTAGCTTCGTTACCAACAATAATAGCACTTTTGCCTGTTAAATCCTCATCATAATAATTATTTCTACCGGCCAGGTGAGAAGCAATTACCTTGTATCCGAATTGTTTCAGCATTTTGATTATTTCATTTATTGACAACCCTTCAAAAATAGGCATATGAAAAACTGAACCCATGGTTGATCTAAGCACCTTTGGAGAATATAGATCAACACAGCCTTTTGACATTAAAACAGCAGAAACACCTGCCGCATCAGCGGTTCTGACAATTGTGCCCACATTACCCGGATCCTGAAGGTTATCCAATAAAACCAGTGAGCTTCCCTGTTCTATGATTTCATCCAAAAAAAGTTCTCTTTTCTTTAAAACTGCCAAAACTCCCTGAGGTGTCTGGGTATCCGAGATCTCATTAAAAAGCTTTTCGGGAACCAGATAGCATTCAGTACAAGCAACCTTTACTTTTTCAATCAACTCCAGCCCACCATTGAGGCTTTCCAATTTATCTGAAACAACCACCTTTACGATGGTTTGATTATTATCGATTGCATCATTAACAAATCTTATTCCTTCAACAAAATAATGCCCAGAGGAATCTCTGTTCTTTTTTAAATGCAGTCCTTTTATTTCTTTTATTGTACTGTTCTGACTACTTTGGATAACGTTCATTTTACCTCCGATTAGACTCTTACTAACATTAAATTCTAAGTGCTTTTATTACACTGGCAGCACTTAAAATATCAACATCAATAAAGTTCTCTCTTTCATTAATATTCCCCAAATAATGAGCATCAGATGAAAAAATTCTATTCATTTCCCCGATTCTCTTATCCTTTGATAATATTAATTCCTCGTTATTCTTTTTGCTAACCTCAACACATTTTATATCTATATCTTCGGGCATAACTCCAAAGGTTGCAAGGATGGAGTTTGCGGGTCTGTCTATATGCGCTGGAATTGCAATACCATTCAGCTTATTAATTACAATATCAAAAACTTCGTTAATACTTATGGAGGTTGATGCCAGCAGCAGTCTTTCTTCCTTTCTGATTAATTCATCATCCTGATCAAATATAAGCTGCTCCCCAAATATGCTTTCCTTGTTTTTGATGTCTGGCAGATTTGTATATACCACATCCTGCATATAAGCAGCACTTTTTATATCCGGGAAAAGACATACAACGTGTATTTCCTCCGAGGTCTCAAGTTCCATCCCCGGTATTACAAGAAGCTCGGTATCTTTTGCACACTTAATAACTGCCTCTGCATTTGCACAAGTATTGTGATCTGTAATAGCGATAGCATCAAGACCCTTTAAAATACTCATGTTCACTATATTATTAGGTGTCATATCATTATCAGCACATGGTGACACTGATGAATGTATGTGTAAATCATAAGCTATTCGCAACTTTTAACCTCCGATAATTTTTTTGCATATTTCAAAAGCAGATAACTGCGAACCTATCATTATGATACCATTTTCACGTGCCTTTTTAAGCGTTAGCTCTTCAACCTCAATCCCCTCCGGAATAATTACACATGCTACGTCAGTCATCATTGCAACGGCTGGTACATTAACATTTGTCAGAACCGTAATCCATGCATCACCTTTTTGAGCATGAGACATAACCCAGCTAAGCAGATCTCCAATATAAACATTATCAATTTGTATACTCATGTCGCCTGGAGTAAGCATCTTTCCATCAATCTTTTTAAGCAGATCGTTAATATTCATACTCATTTATCCTCCATTGAGTCTCTATCCATTACAGGAGGCATTTTCCCTCCCAGCTCAACCATTTCTTGTGCCAATTCCCTGATACGCTCTCTCAGCTTGAAAATGCAATCCGTTTCACTGGCAATTCCCCTTACAATGTCTTCAGCCAGTGCACGGCAGTTTGGTGCACCGCATGCTCCGCAATCCAGACCGGGAAGCTCCGAATTTATCTGTTCAAGTTTTTCCAGCTTCTCCATCGCCTTAAGCATATCCTGATCTAGCTTCATAACAGGCTTGTACTCAACGTTTGACTCCCATACCAGTTCCTTATAGCTTCTCTTTTCCTTATTCTCGATTCTGCTCTTGGATGCCTCACGCAAATGTTTCTGCATCGCTTTCTTTGCAACAAATACATTCGTTACGGTCAGCGGACCTCCCAGGCAGCCCCCGGTACACGAAAGTGCTTCCACAAACTCAATATCGTTTAGGCGGTCGTTTTCTATTTCTTCCAAAATTGATATAACATTATGAATTCCATCTACAGCAAGAACTTTTTCAGTATCCAAAGCTCCGCTTTCGCCGCCCGAATTCGCCCAATTAATTCCTTCCAGGCCGGCATCAGTCAGCAGTATGCTATCATCGGTACGGTCCAGTGCTAAAAGAATTTTAATATAAATATCCTTAATAGATATTACTCCATCAACATTAGATTTTTCTTTCTCATATGGTGATTTTACGCTTGTAACTTTTGCAGCACATGGTGATATAAAAAATACTCCAATATCCTCGATCGCTATATTATGTTTATCATGTAGTTTACTTTTTACTATTTTAGCTGCGACCTCCATAGGGGACTCCAATTTAACCAAGTTATCAATTAAGCTTGGAAATCTAACCTGAATAAGTCTTACAACAGCCGGACAAGCGGAAGAAATCATCGGTTTTTTTATGTTTGGGTCCTCTAAAAGCTGTCTTGTAGCTTCTGTAACTATTTCAGCTGCTTTTGCAACCTCATAAACATAATCAAAGCCTAATGACTTAAGCGCATTTAAAATTTTATTTCTGGAGTATTTTTTATCATACTGTCCGTAAAGTGATGGCGCAGGGATTGCTACCTTATATTTGAAACCATTGATCATTTCAATGCTGTCACTGATAGCAGTCTTTGCATGTTGCGGACATACACGAATACACTCGCCGCAATCAACACACCGCTCTTTGATTATCTGCGCCTTGCTTTTTCTAACACGAATAGCCTCCGTTGGGCATCTCTTTATACAATTGGTACATCCCTTACATCTATCTTTCTCAAGATTAACCGAATGAAAATACATTTTGACCCTCCACTTCTTGTTAACCTACTGAATTAGAGACCAAAGTTCACAGTTAAAATAACCGTTGTTCCCTTACCTAATTCAGAAAAAATCTCCAGGTTATCAGCATATTTTTTCATATTTGGAAGACCCATACCTGCCCCGAATCCCATCTCCCTTATTTGGTCAGAAGCTGTAGAAAATCCTTCCTGCATAGCCAACTCAATGTTCGGTATTCCGGGTCCGTGGTCAATAATATTTATAATTATTTTATCACTATAAATTTCTACATCAGCATAACCGCCATTTCCATGTATTACAGCATTTATTTCAGCTTCGTACATTGCAATAGCAGCCTTTTTTATGATTTCTGCCGGTACTCCGATTTGAGTCAGCTTTTTTTTAACATTGCTCGAAGCCTCTCCGGCTGTAACAAAGTCATTTGCAAGTATATCGTATTTAAGTCTTATTGTGTTCATGATGCCTGCTCCTGTCCCAAAGAGAGATAATTACATCTGATTGGCATAGCCGCTTTTTAATCCGGCATTGTATAGTTTCCCACAGGAAACAAACATTGAAAACTTTGTTGACATTAATACGATATTCTTTTCTTTAGCGAGTTCAATCATGCTATCAATAGGAGCTTTTCCCCTGACAAAAATAATTGCTTTAATGTCCATCATTTCAGCGGTTCTAATAGTTTGCAGGTTAATTAATCCCGTTAGAAGAACAACATTTTCAGTCACATAAGCCATTACATCGCTCATTAAATCAGAGCCACAAGCAGTGTCGATATCAATATCCAGCAAGTCCTGCCCTGAAAGGACTTCTGCATTGAGCATTTGTGCGATCTCACTTATTTTCATCTTTTCCACCTCATAATTATTGACTTTTAAAAAAAGCAGCTTCCACCAATAAATTCCTTGACTATGGAATTATTTGGAACATCTTTTGCACTTACCGGCAAAAAGTATTCAAGGAATCTTAGCAATCTCTTTACTTCAGAGTATCTCTCATTCTCCGGTCCTAATTCTCTCAAAAGCGGTTCTGCATAAGTTTTAAGCAGGCACAGCTCGTATAATAGAGATGAGTTAAACATAATATCCGCATTTTCCTGGAATGGAAATATGTTTTTTGCCTCTCCCCTCCTTACTGATGGCCATCTGTTAATTGTTTCTATTGCAGAACAGCCCCTGAACTGGCTGTCCCTTACTATTCTTCTAATTAACCTTGTATCAGTCGACGGTATTCTGTTGTGATCATCAATATTTATTGATGTTAACGCACTAACATATATTTTGAACTTGTCTTCCGACGAAATTGATGCTGTCAGCTTGTCATTCAACCCATGAATACCTTCAATAACTAGAATAGTATTCTTATTCATTTTCATCATTTGACCTTTAGCTTCTCTCGAACCTGTTTCAAAATTATATATTGGTATTTCGACTTCAATTCCATTAAGCAATTCTGACAAGTGCTTATTAAAAAGCTCAACATCTATCGCTTCAAGCGCTTCATAATCATACTCGCCATCTTCATCAACCGGAGTTTTATCCCTGTTGACAAAATAATTGTCCAGTGAAATGGTTTTTGGTACAAAGCCATTGACCCTCAGCTGTATACCCAGTCTATTGGCGAAAGTAGTCTTACCTGATGAAGATGGACCGGAAATTAATACAATTCTTTTTTCCTCCTGGTGATTTGTTATTTTGTCAGCGATTTGTGCAATCTTCTTTTCATGAAGAGCTTCGCTGACTCTTATCAAATCACCTATATTACCTTCCTGAACTATGTCATTTAGTGCCCCGACATTCTGTACACCTAATATTTTAACCCATTTTTTATACTCAATAAAGACATTAAATAATTTTTTCTCTTCATGAAAATTTGGCAAAACCTCAGGGCATGCTTTTGACGGGAATTGAATTACAACACCGGGGTGATGGTACTTAAGATCAAAACATTTAATATAGCCTGTATCAGGTACCATGTATCCGTAGTAATAATCTTCATAGCCTCCGCAGTTGTAAACTGTAACATGCGGTTTTTTTCTATGCTCCAGAACCTCATACTTATCTATTCTTCCATTCTTTTTATATAACTCTTTTGCCTCCTCAAGTGTAATGATCTTTTTTTCAAAAGGTATCTTATTATCTACTATCTCCAGCATTTTTTTCTTAACTGCTTCTACTTCTATCTCTGTAAGCTCGTTATTCCCATTTATTTCACAATAAACACCATTACTCATGGGATGGCTGATTACAGCATTTCTCTCAGAGAAAACCTCACTAACGGCTTTTATAAATATAAAATATAAACTTCTTCTATAAATTCTCATACCGTCTTCATCAGATAAATCTATAAACTTAATATCACATTCTTCAGTTAACGAAAAGCTCAATTCCTTTATGTCATTATTAACTCTTGCTGCGACAATAGTAGAAGTATATTCCTTTTCAAATCTCTTTGCCAATTCAAGAAGAGTAGTATTTTGTTCTATGTCATATTTAAGGTCTCTTACTGTTACTAAAATTTGTTTATTATCCATGTTAAGTTCCCTCCGTGTATTACTTATTCTATATATAATATAAAATATCCTTTTAAAATAGTATTATTAACTTTTATAGCTTAAGCGCCAATTAAAAGGAACTCCTCTAAATAGAATTTATTTAAATTGAGGAGTTCCTTTTTACTATGTTTAATATTTAATAGTATTTATTTTTCTATTTTAATTTCCTAAAAAACCTTTTTCACTCTTTGACAGAACCCAAAGTAATCCCTGTAATAAAGTATCTCTGAATATATGGATAAATCAATAATATCGGAATCATAGCAATGAATAGTTTCGCAGCATTCAAAGTCTGGTTGGATAACTCATTCATTCTTTCGTAAAGGTCATCATTTATCGTTGTAGTATTAAGAACAACAACCATCTGCTGTATATAGGTTTGTAACGGATATTTGTCCTGGTTTGTCATCAGAATCAATCCTTGCATGAACTCATTCCAATGATAAACAATACTGAAAAGTGTTACAGTTGCAATAACCGGAACTGAAAGGGGTATAAAAATATTCAGAAGAATATACCATGGACCTGCCCCATCCACAAGAGCAGCTTCTTCCAATTCTTTTGGCAGATTTCTAAAATAGTTCATTACCAGAATCACATTAAAGACCGGAACTGAACTGCCCAACACCAAAGCCCAAAGATTATTAATCAATCCCAATGATTTAATGGTTAGATACCAGGGAATAAGGCCTCCGCTAAAAAGCATTGTAGATATAAGAATCCACATAAAAATATTTCTAGCTGGAAAATCTTTTTTGCTTTTAGACAATGGGTATGCCATTAACAGGGTAACAATAAAATTCAAACTTCCTCCAAGAACTACACGTTGTATTGACACCCAAAAGGAATTAAAGAATTTACTATCACCCATTATTTGTTGATAGGAACTGAAATTAAAGCCGACTGGCCATAACCCCACGAAACCAGCGGCAACTGCTGATTTATCACTCAGTGATATGCAAAGTGTATACCAAATTGGCATTATGCAAAGAATAGCAATTCCGAGCAAAATAACAGCGTTTACTATATCAAATATTTTCGAGCCTAGTTTTGCATTATTAACCATTTTCACACTCCCTCTTTCTTAGCTAGTTTAAAAAATTCTGTAATTTGCAAATTTATCTGCAAGATAATACGATAAGGAAATCAAAACAAATCCAATTACAGATTTAAAAAGGCCCACTGCAGTCGACAGACCATATTGCATATTCAGAAGCCCTACCCTATATACCCAAGTGTCAATAATATCACCTGTTGAATAAACTAAAGGATTATACATGTTGAAAATCTGGTCAAATCCTGCATTCAATACATTTCCCAGGCTTAATACCGCGAGCAGTACAATTGTTCCCGATATCCCCGGCAGCGTAATATAACGGACTTGCTGAAACCTGGTAACGCCATCTATCGCCGCAGCCTCATACAGTGCCGGACTTATTGATGTTAATGCCGCTAAATATATGATTGCATTAAAACCAAATTCTTTCCACAAATCGCTTCCTACAACAATAGCCGGAAACAAATCAGCTCTGGCCATAAAGAGAATAGGCTTAATACCAAACAAAGAAATAATTTGATTGATTGGACCTTGATATGAAAAGATATCCAGAAGAATTCCGGCCAGAATAACCCATGATAAAAAATGCGGAAGATAAACAGTGGTTTGAATCCACTTTTTCAACTTTACCCTGCGCAGTTCGTTCATTAATAATGCAAAAATCAATGGAATGATCAAATTTCCAATAATTTTCATTACTGCAATAACAACAGTATTTCTAAAGATCACTATACTGTCACTTATTGTAAACATATACTTAAAATTTTCCAATCCAACCCAGTCTGAATGAAATATTCCCTTACCCGGATTGAAATCTTCAAATGCAATCAATAAACCAAACATAGGGATGATACTAAAAATAAACAACCAGATATAGCCTGGCAGCAGCATTAAATAATAATGCTTAGTAAATCCTTTTGTTTTCATGCTTAATCATCTCCTTCATAAACAGATTCAAAATGTTTTGCAGCTATAAGAAAAGCACCAGCCTTGCTGGTGCTTTTCCTATGGCAAGTTTTAATGCTTTGATGCCTCGTCAACTTCTGCAGTAATCTGATCTCCGCCTTGCGTTTTCCAATCTTGTACAAACTTATCAAATGCTTCGACAGGAGCTGCTCCCATAATAATTTTTAAGAAGGTCTCATCTTCCATCTTTTTGAGATTTGCCCATTTACTTTGCATACTCTTTGTTTGTGAGTACAGGAGACTGTAAACTTTGTTTGAAGGCGTATCATAGATGACAGAGTCCCCTACAAGAATTGAATATGCACGACTCCAGACACTCATGTCTGCACTTGGGTCCCAATATTGGATATCCATATTGTCGTATGGCTGTAGTTTTACCTTTGTTATATTTTCACAATCAGCGACCAGCTGTGAATACAAATCATATTCTCCACCTACAAAATCACTCGGTTTCTTTGTTCCTGCAAAAATTTCCTTGTAAGCCTTGGCAGTAACAAGCAACTCATCCGGTTGACTTATAGGCAACCTCAGTACCTGATTGTTGGTAAGTCCCTTCGATTTATCAAATTTACCTTCATCGCGATTATTCAGATTTACTATTTTCATGGCCAGTTCAGGATGCTCATATCCCTTCCGGACAACAACATAAGAATTAACAGGCATAGACATATGTGTATTCCACTGACCTTTATCGTCCAAGGGGGTCGTATACGCCTGCCAGTTTGCTTTTGGATCATTCTTAATTGCATCCGGCAGAGGCCAATACCCTACCCACCATGAATTAAAGAAAATTCCTGTTTTTCCGCTTACAACAAGCTCGGTAGAATCTTTTCGTATACTCATCTGCTTATCGATTAAACCTTTTGAATACCAGTCGCGGAGTTTGGTTAATGCTATTTTGGTTTCTGGCAGTATAGACCCATATACAGCCTCGCCATCCGATCCTTCCAGCCAATACCCCGGATATGCATGCAAGGCAGAAAAAACAGGGTCAAATCCATAAAGATCACTGGCTGGAGCCAGAAAGTTCGCATATAATGCACCGCCATTCTGTGGTCCGGAAATACCAATTGTATCTGCTTTTCCATTCCCATCCGGATCTCTTTCAACAAATGCCTTCGCAACATTTTCCAGGTCATCAAGAGTTTTTGGAACCTCGAGACCAAGCTTATCCAGCCAATCTTTCCGAATCCAGGTTAATTGATACCCATCATCAGATACATTTACCGAAGGTATTGCCATATATTTTTTATCATATGATATGGCTTTTTCTGCCCATCCGTCTGTTTTATCCATCGCATTTTTAACAATTGGTGATGCATAGTTTTTAATAACATCAGTTAAATCTTCAAGTTGTCCTGCACCTGCCATCGTCTTAAATTGGTATGAACCAACAACCATGGCATCCGGTAAGTCATTACTCGCTATACACAAATTCATCTTCTGTTCATAATTGGTATTAGCTACCGCCCAAGCTGCCTTAACGTCAACATTCAAATTCTCTTTTATGTACCTCGTATATTGGTTGTTCTCAGGAGTATCTCCTTCCGGCAGCTTTTCAGCAGGGTCAAAGCTCCTCGCTACAGTAATTGTGACTGCCTTATCATACCTGCCATATGGATCATACTGTTCATTGCTGGAATTGGAAGCATCTGAACTTTGAACAGTTGCCTCAGTTCCTGTAGAACTTTGTTCCAGTGTGCCCTCTTTTTGAGTACCACAGGCGGTAAGGCTTGAAACTGCAAGAGCGGCTACTAGCACGTAACTTAAGAATTTTTTATTCACTGACTATTCCTCCTTCAATTTTTATTTTTATCGACGTGCTTTATTATACAATAAACTTATTGCCAGGACGGTTAGTCAAGTGCTTGTAAATTATGTAGACAAATGAACTTAAAATTACCTGCATGAATGATAAATTCACTGGAAATCAGACATCTGTCCACCTGTTTTTCGGTCATTTCTCAATCAATCATCCCTTTGCCTGTATATGCTTGGAAGGACACCAGTCATTTCGCGGAAAACCTGACTAAAGTATTTCTCGTCCATATACCCTGTGTGTTCTGCAACCCATTGAATTGTTTTATTGGTTTTCTTTAAATACTCTTTGGCCTTTTCAAGCCGGACATTCCTCAAATAGTTATTAAAGGATCTTCCAACAATATCTTTAAAGCACTGATTAAAGTAACTCCGACTCATATTTACTCTTTTGGCAACATCAACAGCAAATATCTGCTGTCCCATCTCATCATTCACAATTTTCAAAGCTTTCATAATGCAATCAGTCACATCTGAAGAATACTTGGATCTCGCAGTAGCCTTCATGGTCAATTCACGAACTTTATTGAACCAATCCGTAACCTCCAGCCAACTGCTGGCCAGTTCAGGTGTTTCAACCACAAAAGGTGTAAATGAAGAGTATATACGGTTCCATTCATTCACGATTCCAACCAGCAAATCATGCAGTTTCACTATTGGCAGCCTAGCTTTTCTTAATTCACCTAAAAGCTGCTCGAATATATCATTTCGCTGTGTCCAAATACATGATAGCCACTGGTTTTTCAATAGCTGAAATCCTTCCTCCAATAGCACATTTGACTCATCATGTATTTCATTTACAGATTTTAACATGAATTTTATTTCAGGATCATATTCATAAAAAAATGCTCTTTGTCGAGATCTTCGCAGCAAACGATTGACAACGCTTCTATTTTCACCTTGTATTCCGGTTAACTCTAGAAGTGTAAATTTATCCCTTTTGCTCAATTCTTGTGAGAAAATCTTATAAACAGACTCAGAATTCATGTCGCATAAATCAAAAATTTTCCACATGCCGTTACCGATTTCATCAAAACTAATATTATGTGAAGCAGTAATCTCTTTAAACCAGTCCATATCTGCATGCTCGTCTATAGAAACCATCACATATCCGGTATCCGAATCAATAGGTCTTAATGCTCTTTCGTGACACTCTGCCAGCAATGTCTTGTTTCTTTCCTGCATAATCCGGTCGTGAATACGACCCAATACTTCCTCGAAACGCTCCTTTTCCAGCTGCAATTTGGAGATATAATCTATCGCCCCAATCCGTAAAGCTTCTTGAATATATTCGAAGTCCTGATGAAACGTCAAAACAACGAAGTAAATATTAGGATACATTTGACGTACAATCTTCATCAATTCAATTCCAGACATCACCGGCATTGCCAGATCAACCAAAAGCAAATCAACAGAATTTGACGATAAAAATTCTAATGCTTTTTCCCCATTATTCGCTTCTCCAACAACTTCCATGTCAAAACTGCTCCATGGAAATGCGGAAATTAATCCTTTGCGTGCCAACTTATCATCATCAACAACGAGTACTTTAATCAAGTTTTCTTTCCTCCTTTGGCATCGGCAGTGTTAAAATGATACAAGTTCCTTTGCCTTCAATGCTTATAATCTCAAATTTTTCCTTACCTTCATAGTAGGATTCCAGCATACGTTTAACATAATTTAACCCTATTCCCATTCCAACTTTATCATGTTCTCTCTGGTCGTTATACAAAAGCTTTTGTATCATTTCCTCAGGCATGCCCGGACCATTGTCGGATATAGTAATGATCACGCTTTCATTTATGCTTACTTCAATAAGAATATATCCATTTCCATCCAAGCCATGAAATAGTGCATTTTCTACAAGTGGCTGCAATATAAACCTGGGAATAGGTATTTTCATCATTCGATCATCTGCAGGAATTTTGATGTCATAATTAAAATCGTAGCGGATTTTCTGTAAAATAACATACTCTTTTAAAGCATCTATTTCTTCCTGTATTGTAGTGGATTGACCTTGCTTTCCAATATTGTAAAATAATAATTTATTAAGAGCCAGCGCAATCCTGTCAATTTCAGGTTGATTATTGGTAACAGCCAGCCAATGAACTGAATTAATAGTGTTCATAAGAAAGTGAGGATTAATTTGATATCGCAGTTTTTCGATCTCCAAGTCGGATCGTTTCTTTTCTTTATATTCAACTTCTCTAAAAAGCGCTAGGATTTGTTCCTTCATATTTTGGAACTGATCCAATAAGTGGTCAAACTCAGGTATATTAGTCTGTGTAGACTTTGCATGGAAATTTCCGTTCTCGATCCAATTGATTTCCTTATTGAATTTATTCAATGGGAAATATACCATTTTCCAGAGTAGTAATGCCAACATAATACTTACCGGTAAAAATACGATAAGCAATAATACTATCTGGTTAATCCATCGATCCATTTCCTTGTTGTATTCTGCTTTGGAAATAACAGAGACAACGCTCCAGCCCTGATTGCTGGTTGCTTTAAACCAATAGTAGCCATCAATTACACCAGATATTTGCTTAGTCTCGAAACCTTCAAATGTACTGGTCAAAGGAAAATCTGTCTGATTCTCGCTATAAACAACCTTCCCGGTATTATTCAATATTAAATGTGAAGCTTTTCCAACAATTTTATCGCTGTCCAGTATATTTTTCGTCAGATTAAAACCAGTTTCAATATATATGTAGGTATCATCTCTTTCTGCCAGATCAACTTTGCGTAAAATGGATAGCACATTTTGGTTGCTCATTCGGTCATTGCTTATGTGAGGGCTGAAATAAGTAATCTTGTAATATTCAGCGAAAACAGGAAGATTTTTTATAGAAAAACCTGGCTTGACTACTGAGTTTTCAAATAGGAATGTATTATCATCCTGAAAATAATACATCGTCAGTCCAATTGCCGGATTGGTAAAGGTTATTAAACCCAGCTCAGCTTTTATTTCTGATACCAATCTGGACTTTTCATAAGGCTCCTTTGCTGCCAGGTATCGTTCCAGCTTCATTCCAACACTTCCTTCTGAAGCCATCTGCTGGGATACATGATTGAGATTTGACAATGTATTTTGCAGTGAGAGCTGGATTTGCCTTAAGTTGCTCTCAATTGACGCATCAATTTTATTGGTTAAAATAGAAGATATGGTATAGTACGAAACTAAAGCCATGCTGGTAAAAGTAATCAAAACACTAGTCACAAACAATATGATGATTCTCTTTTTCAGAGTTAATTTGCCGTAAGGCATCCCACGTGTTTTTACTTTAAGCATGTTACATCATACAACCCCTTTGCTGATTAATATCTTAGCCGATAGCTCTGAAGAAATGCTAAACCGCACACTGCACCAAAATAAAATAATTTTATTATATTTTAATATCAAATGCAAAACAGAAATTGTCATAATGCCTTTATTTAATCGTTTTGAAGCTTATTGACTTACTCTACAAAAATCAAAAACTATTCACCAGCTACAGAGCGGATGGTAAAACATGCTTTTCCTGCATGAGTTAGTATCTGCCCAAAACACTGATGAATAGTCACATTCACCGTATATATCGAATTACCGGGTACAGCGTATTAAAATATCAGTTTTTATTTTTTTATCCATGTTTGATATTTTGAAGACCAATCATTTCCTGCGGAAGCAAAGTCACATAGTTTTATCCGGCTTCCGTCGCTTATTGGAGCAGAAAATGCCATCCACATATTGTCTGGGGGTGTTATCTCCTCAAGCATAACTATTCCGTCTAAATGAGAAATTTCTATGCCTTTAGTTATATCATCGTCATTGAATCTTTCATCCCTGGCAAGTACTATTGGACCTCTTGTCAAGGCCTGGTATGTGTTTCCATCAGATGCATGGTAGCAATTGTATTTTCCTCTTAAGTCAAGCCTGAGTTCTATAGAGTCCCCATAGTCCCATGTTCGGGTGATAGACACATATTTTCCAGACTCAAAAGGCTGTGTAGCTCCATTTACCTTGAGAGTTGTGTGAGTCGCCATGCTCCATGCCGGTATCCTTACTTTCAGCGTAAAATTCTGTGAGACGGTAGGATAAACTGTCATTATTATTATATCATTTTTGGGATATTGTGTTGTTGTATCTATTCTTATATCATTTGTGCCAACTCTAATAGTTGCACTTCCTTCTGAGAACAGGTTTACTAAAGGACCATTATCATCCTTCATTACGATAAGTTCGGGAATCAGGAACAGCGCCCTGGGAGCATTCGCTACGCAGCAGTCTAACGGCATACCGCATTGTGTCGCTGCTGAGGTACGGATTCCATTAAGAGGCATTTGATGCGTAAAGTATGAACCATCCATCTTCATCGACGCTAAAAGCGCATTATAGGTTGTTATTTCAATCTGATCCATATACTTTGGATCACCCGTCATCCTGTATAATTGTTTACAGAATTTTAATATAGTGGCTGTGATACAGGTTTCATTTACCTCCCCCTGATAAAACGCCTGTTTATCCCTGCAGCCGTCCCATTGCTCCCCTACATCATCCAACCCTCCAGACGAACCGATTATGGTCATTTCATGTTCCTGAATCCCATTATAATAGTTTATCGCAGCATTTTTATAGTCAATATTTTGTGTTTCATTATAAAGTTCAATCAAGCCTTCATAGCATGACATTGATTCATAGCTTTTAGAGTTAATATTTTTTGGTTCTATATTATCTATTGCTTTTGAAATAAGACATGGCTTGACCAATTCCCATTGGCTGACTATATAATTTGCAAAATTAAGATATTCTCCTTTGTTCGAACGATAGTAAAGCTGCATGACCGGCTCGAGTATGGAACCTGATGCAACGCCGTCCCAACACCCAATATTGGATATATCTTTTAATCCTGTACCTATCTGTGTTTGGAGGTAATTCTGTTCACTCTCCGCAGCGTTTAAAACATTCTTGTCGCCTGTAAGATCATAGTAACCCAGCAGGCCGAGAAGCACGTATTTTCTTTCCCAAATGTCCCATCCCGAATTTGTCAGAACTTGCCCTGCAAGAGGATGACAACCAATGTATCCATCTGATGTCTGTGTCGACATTAAATCGTTAACGGCTGCCTCGATTTTATTCTTTAACATTGTTGTCGGAGCATACCTGTATGCCAAAATCAGTGATGTATACCACTTGCCCCAAAACTCTCCCCGCCATTCTGTATCCTTTTCATTCCTTTCAAGAAACGGCTGAACCAATACAGAAATACTTGTATCCCATAGACGCCCATATAGGCATCTATCCAAAGCCCGCCCAAGATACCCTTTTATTGAAATACTTCCGGGAGCAGCAGGTTTGATATCGCCCCATTGATAATAATACTGTTCAAAATGGCCTGTTAACTTAGTTATGACCCACTGCGTTTTTTTGTCTGATAGCGATTTATCACTAAAAATTACATTGTCATCTACGTTGCTGTTATCTTTTTTTGTTAATGTATAATTGGTATCCTTCCTGGTTATGTAGAAGTATCCTCTTTCATCAACCATCTCCAATTTAAATTTCTGAGAGTCGGCTCCCGTCCATGTTCCTACAGTAACGGCTGACCCTGGCACCGTGCCAGTTACTGTAAGATATTTGCCGCTCCATTGATTGAAAATACTATAATATCCATCCTTCGTAGACACAATATCCCATTCCTGAATCACATCCGACATATAGTCGGTAACAACTTCCACATTTTCTTCTTTTGAACTTGCTTTAATTGCTTTGTCTGGATTTGATTTGGATATAATTCTGCATAGACCTGTTATATTATACTCATCCGGTTTAAATTTCATCATGACACCTCTTTAAGATAAATAGATTTGATAACCTAATTTTAATGCATTAAAAAACCTGTTTCAGTGGTATATCTTTAGATTCCGGTAGGGTATTTTGCTATTTTTGTTTTTGAAGTATAATGAATATATTACTTTCACATATAACTCTCGGATAAGGAACCAACCAATATGCAAGTATATTCGTCGAAAGATTTTATAAAAGCTAATGAAAAAATTCATTTAATTAAATATACATCCCTTGGTGAAGAAAATACACACCGGCATGAGTTTATTGAATTTGAGTATATCTGGTGCGGAAGCGGATATCAGATAATAAACGGTATAAATTATCCTGTCACGAGGGGAGATTTCCTTTTTTTTAACTTCGGTGATGTCCATTCCTTTTATTCCGAAGAAGAGATGGGTATTATTAATTGTTTGATAAACCCTGAGTTTATAGCAGAAAAACTTGTAGACTCCGAAAATATGCTGGATATTCTCTCTTTAACTTATTTTAAAGAATTCAATGCTGCTTATAACAGTTCACTGCCCATTGTCAAGTTCTTCGGCAAGGAGTTAATTGAAATAGAAAACATTATGGAATCCATGTTGAATGAATATAATGCGAAACGTCCGGGATATATCACCATATTAAAAGGATATATTCATATTCTGCTGGTAAAAATGTTAAGAGCACTTGCAAAAACCAAGACAGAAGAAATTAACGATGATGCAAAAAAAGTCACCGGTAAAATTCTTAAATATGTTGAACAGAACTACAACAAAAAAATATCCTTAAAAGAGCTCTCAAAAGAATGCTTCTACAACCCATCCTATTTTAGCAAGCTGTTCAGAGAATGCTTCGGGAAAACCCTTTCGGAATATATTATTGAAAAACGTATGCAAAAGGCCATGCAGCTGATTCATGAATCCGAGGACAGCATTGAACAAATCAGCTGTAATGTAGGTTACAATGATAAAAAGCAGTTTTATAAACATTTCAAATCTCATACCGGTGTAACACCCAGTCTATATAGGAAGAAGCCAAAGGACCCTTCTGACCCTTAAAAATGCTGTATTTTATTGTATCCTATTTTCTTTTCTATACTGGAAAGGACTGATCCCTTCTGATCTGATGAAATACTTAATGAAATGGGATCCGTCATAAAAACCACATTCTTGCGCAATTTGCGTCACTGATATATCCGTTAAAGAAATCAATTCCTTTGCTTTTTTTATCCGGTAAGCAATCACATATTCCATTGGAGTACATTTGCAGACATTTTCAAAATTCCGAATAAATGTTGAACGTGACATATGAGCTATCTTTGAAAGTTTTTCGACCGTTATCCTTTCATTGTAATTCAGCCGGATATATTCCATACATTGTACAATTAAACGGCTGTGCTTATTTTTCTGTAAAGTCTTGTCTATGCTGTTATCTTCAGATATTAAGTTGCTTAGCTCCCCTATTATAGACAGGGTTTTCGCATTTTTGACAATCTCTTTTCCATTATAATTCATATTGCATGAATGGAGTAACCCCTGCAACTCTGTCCATAAGTTTTCCAGTTGCTTTTCGGTCATTGTTAAAAAAAGGGCTTCGTCAAATTCACTCCGCAGATGCGGTTCGATCTCAAATAGTATTGAATAACCGGGAAGTTTTTTTAGTTCCTGAGAATACCTATCAAAAAAATCACATCCGATTAAAATATGGTAAACATCCAGAGATGATTCCTGATAGTATCCATGCCGCACATTTGGAGGTATCACAAAAACACATCCCGACTGAGCAATGCAAGCCTGGTTTTCAATATAATGCATGCCTCTTCCCTGCAAAACGATATTTACCTCATAAAAACTATGTGTATGCATGCCTATGGAATAATCATTATGAATAAACGCATTTATATACTCAAATTCATTATTGCCAAAGCAATCCTCATGACTCCAATTTAATTTTTGCATCTCATTTTCTAAAGTTTTCGGGAACATATCGGACAACATTGATGCGTTATAACACCCCGGTATAATTCGCTCATTAAGCGTATAGCAACAATGCTTGTGATCTCCTTTCAATGTGAATTCTGCAAACCTGACACTTTATACTCTACTATATGAAACGATATTACAATAATTCATGCTTATATTACTATTATCATATCACTCTATAGCATATAATCAAGTAAAATTATTCCAAGAGGTGGTTTAATCAGTATGAATACATCAGAACTTAATGAAATTGCGGCATGGTTTTATAGTAAAACTGAACCATATGCCGGTGGATTTTTTGAATGTCCGGAACGCAGCCGTTTTTTCAGATTTTCCCGTGCACAGCGAAGATTCTGGGAAAACATGACACTTCCCCCGTATGACGGCGGTAAATTATATCCATGCGGACATAAATTTAATGATTCTTTTGCGGTATTACCGGAGTACGCTTTTACAATGGCTGTAGATTGGGCGTTGCTTGAGAAAAAAGGAAATAAGGGTGTAGAGCTTCTGCAAAACGAGACTAAACTATTACCGGCACTCAATACGCCGCATTTGGTGGGAGGCAGCGGATATGTTCATTCTATTCCAAATTACGGACGAATTGTACGAGAAGGGCTTGACTCATATGAAAAACGTATACAAATGTTACCCGAAGGTGACTTTCGTGACGGACTTCTGGAGGTGTTTACAGGTATTCGTATATACCGCGATCGTGCCCTGCAGGTTTTGAAGGCTTCGAATGCACAGAGTGATTTAATTAATGCTTTTGAACGTGTGCCGTTCCTACCTGCCGAAAATCTTTATGAAGCAATGGTAGCATGGAATTTTATATTTTACATCGACGGCTGTGATAACCCAGGACGGCTTGATGCAGATTTAATTGACTTCTATCGAGGCGAAAACATTGAGGATGTATTGCGGGAATTTTTTATCCATGTAGATATTAACGACGGCTGGTCAAGTGCCCTGGGTCCGGATTGCAATCCATTGACACTGCAATGCCTGCATGCTATACGTGGTCATCGCAGGCCAAGTATTGAATTGCGTGTTACCAATAGTACCCCTGATGAAATATGGGAAGCTGCAATTGATTCGCTGATGACTGGTTGCGGTCAACCTGCATTTTATTGCGAGGAAGCTTACCAGACTGCTCTTGCCGAACGCTTCCCGGAAATACCCAAATCCGACTTGCTGTGTTTTAACGGAGGAGGCTGTACTGAGACAATGCTTGCCGGCATATCCAATGTAGGCTCATTGGATGCAGGTATTAATCTACCATTAATATTCACTGGGTGGATGCATGAGCATTTGCTAGATAAATCCGACTTTGAAAGCTTTTATCGTGGTTTGCTTGATGAAATCAAAACTAAAACCGCAGAGGTTCTGGACATTGTGAATGAATATCGAAAAACTCGTGCTGAAGTTCGTCCACAGCCTGTGCGTACACTATTGATCGATGACTGTATTGATAAGGGGCTTGACTATAATGCCGGAGGTGCACGTTATAATTGGAGCGTTATAAATGTCGCAGGACTGATCAATGTCATTGATTCTCTGCTGGCTATCAAAACTCTTGTATATGACCGGCAGGAATATTCTGCAACTGAATTTCTGGAGGCTTTGGATTTGCAGGAAGATTTCTTTCTTAAGAGACTTCGCACTTGTCCTTGTTTTGGCGTTGATAATGACGAGGCTGATATTCTTGCTTCAGATTTTGCTCAGCAGGTGTTTAATGCTTTTGAGCAGTGCAAGCCATATTTAGGCGGTGCATTTTTACCTTCATCAATACAATTTGCAACATATGCCGATGCAGGAAAAAACATACCTGCAACCCCGGACGGACGTTCCTTCGGCGAGCCTCTTGCAGATTCTATAGGTTCAGTTCATGGTAAAGATATCAAGGGACCTACTGCTCTATTAAACAGCGCAGCGAAATTACATCAAAAAATGGCATTGGGAACTGCAGTTTTGAATTTGAGAATGCAAAAACAGCATTTGCCAAGGACTCTTCGGGCATTAATAATGGGGTATTTTGAACAAGGCGGCATGCAAGTTCAGGTTAGCTGTATATCCCGTGAGGATATGCTTGATGCTTTAGCACATCCTGAAAAGCACGAAAATCTAATCGTTCGTATCGGAGGTTATTCGGAGTATTTTAACCGACTATCGCCAGAACTTAAACAAGCAGTGCTTAACCGGACAGAATTCGGTGCGTAATGATAGATAAAGGAGAATTATTTTATATGTACGACAGCAATGGGATTATTTTTGATATAGCACGGTTTTGTATTAACGATGGTCCTGGAATCAGGACAACAGTTTTTTTAAAAGGCTGCCCTTTACATTGCAGTTGGTGCCACAATCCAGAAGGGATTTCACCACATATACAGCTTTCTTATAATACTGATAAATGCATTCATTGCGGAATTTGTGCCGCTGCATGTTCAAAAAACTGTCATTCATTTTCAAATAATATACACCTGATTAATTCCAATGACTGTGTTTGCTGCAAGAGGTGCATTGAAATTTGCATACAGGAAGCATTAAGTTTTATAGGTAAAAAGGTTACCGTACGTGAGGTGGTAACAGCAGTTTTAAAGGATTTGTCATATTATCGTGCATCGTCCGGCGGAGTAACTCTTTCAGGTGGTGAGATTTTATATCAGCCGGATTTTTCATATTCACTGCTTCAAGCCTTTAAAGTTTATGAGATTCATACTTGTATTGAAACATCAGGAATTGGCAACACTGATGATTTAAAGCGCATCAGTGAATTAACAGATCTTGTGCTATTTGATTTTAAACATAGCGATAAAGAAGCCCTGTATCATCATACGGGTGCCAAGCTTAACGAAGTTTATGATAGCCTGGCTTTGTTAGGCAACCTGAAAAAGCCTGTTATATTGCGATGTCCGCTAATACAAGACATAAATACATCCGAATTACATATCGAAGAAATTGCAAGGGTTACAAACAGCATGGATAATATTTTGCAAATAGATTTGCTCCCGTATCATAACCTTGGCTGTGAAAAATCAAAAAATTTACGCTTACCTGTAACAGAATTTTCAACTCCAAGCAAGCAGAGTTTAAAGTATTTTATCAGTCTTCTGCAGTCCAAAACCGGAAAAATTGTCAACTGTGAGATATAAAGAGAGCTAGTAAAAAAAATGCTTGAGAACTATTTGACAGGAATAATGGCTATAATATACAATGAAACGTGGTTAAATGAATCTCTTTTAAGAGTTCAATCAAAGAAATACGCGAGGTTAAATGTAAAATGCCAGATATAAAAACTGAAATTAAAGATCAAGTATCACGCAGAAAAACGTTTGCTATTATTTCTCACCCTGACGCAGGTAAAACTACATTAACTGAAAAATTGCTGTTATATGGAGGCGCGATCAGGCTTGCAGGGTCCGTAAAAGCAAGAAAAGCAAACAAACATGCTGTCTCTGACTGGATGGAGATAGAAAAGCAAAGAGGAATTTCCGTTACGTCCAGTGTAATGCAGTTTGAATATAACGATTATTGCATTAACATTCTGGATACTCCCGGCCACCAGGACTTTAGTGAAGACACCTACAGAACGCTGGTTGCTGCCGATAGTGCAGTAATGCTTATTGACGGAGCGAAAGGTGTGGAAGCCCAAACAATCAAGCTATTCCATGTATGTAAAATGAGAGGCATTCCTATTTTTACATTTGTAAATAAAATGGACCGTGCCAGTAAAGACCCGTTTGAATTGATGGAGGAAATTGAAAGAGTTCTTGGTATCCGTTCATATCCTATGAACTGGCCAATTGGTACAGAGGGTGACTTTAAAGGTATATACAACCGTAACCTGAAGCAAATTGAACTTTTTGACGGTGGTGAACATGGTCAGACCCAGGTTTCTTCAAGAGTTGGAAAAGTTGATGATCAAATATTTGCTGACCTTTTGGGAAGCCATTATCATGATAAACTGTGTGAAGATATTGAATTGCTGGATATGGCAGGGGACGAATTCGATAAAAAGAAAATCCGCAGCGGTGAGCTAACTCCTATGTTTTTTGGAAGTGCAATGACCAACTTTGGAGTGCAGCCATTTTTAGAAGCGTTTCTTGAATTGGCACCGGCACCGGGTGTAATTGAGACTCCAAGTGGAGAAATTGACCCTGAGAGTAATAAGTTTTCAGGCTTTGTTTTCAAAATTCAGGCTAACATGAATCCCACGCACAGAGACAGATTGGCATTCCTAAGAATTTGTTCCGGCAAGTTTACAAAAGGAATGGATGTAAAGCATGTAAATACAGGAAAACAGGTGCGCCTTTCTCAGCCACAGCAATTTATGGCTCAGGAACGTACTATTGTTGAGGAAGCATATGCCGGTGATATTATCGGTTTGTTTGATCCCGGTATATTTAATCTTGGAGATACGCTTTACGAAGGAAATGAAAATATAAAATTTGAAGGCATCCCAATATTCCCTGCCGAATACTTTGCAAGAGTTACGCCGGCTGATACTATGAAAAGAAAGCAGTTCATAAAGGGTATTGACCAGCTTTCTGAAGAAGGAGCCATTCAGGTATTCAAACAGATAGATATCGGTATTGAAGCACTTATAATAGGCGTTGTAGGTGCACTTCAGTTTGAAGTACTTGAATACAGACTTAAGAATGAGTATGGAGTACAGCTAAGGATGCAAAATCTGCCATACAGGCATGCACGCTGGATTGAGAATGAGGGATTGGATCCCAGAAAACTCAATTTACCCAGTACAACAGTTATTGTTGAAGATAAACTGGGCAGAAACTCCATTTTGTTTGAGAATGAGTGGTCAATTCGTATGGCAGAGGAAAGAAATAAAGACTTGAAACTGATTGATATAGCAACTCAAGATTTTAAAATAAAAAAATAAATTAAAAAAACTTGACAAAAAGCGTAAACCTCTTTATAATAGGTTTTGCGCTTGACATTGGGATGTAGCCAAGCCGGTAAGGCACCAGACTTTGACTCTGGCATTTCGTTGGTTCGAGTCCAGCCATCCCAGCCATTTGACCCATTAGCTCAGTTGGCAGAGCACTTGACTTTTAATCAAGGTGTCCGCAGTTCGAATCTGCGATGGGTCACCAAAAACCTTTTAAATCTTTTTGATTTAGAAGGTTTTTTATTTATTGTTAGTGATAAAAAATATTCTTCAAAAACAAAATCGCTCCGCTAACTATCAATAAAATAATAATTGAATTCTTTACAGTTTTTTCATTCATCTTAGAATCAGCCTTTATGCCTGCTATCATTCCTAAAATAACTGCAGGTGAAAGAAATAAAGATAAAAGAAGCACTTCCCTGTTTAAAATGCCTGTATACAAGTAAAGGAAAAATCTAAATATATTTTCTACTAAAAAAACACAGCAAATATTCGCTCTGAACTGACTTTTATTATCAGTAGTTCTACTGATATAAGCAACCAGAAGCGCTCCAATTCCAAATAGACCTGCCAGTATACCTGACAATACACCTATTAAAATAAGAAAAACTAGATTGGCTTTTTGGGTCTCTTTTTTGACGTTCCTTCTCGTTATCATTTCAACTGCCAACCCAACCACCAGTAAACCTAGAATGGACTTTAGAATCCAGTCGTTACCAACCTTCAATAAAAATGTGCCGGGAATAATACCAGCTAGCAGCATTAGTGACAATGGTATAACAATTTTCATCGAAATGCTGCTTCTTTCCCTCCAAGCCATATATGCATTGGTTGGGATGCTGGCTAAAAGATCAACAGGTGTCGTTATCCTGTTCGATACCACAAACGAAAACAACGAACCAATAACCAGCGTGTTTCCAAACCCGGTTATACCTTTTGCAAAGTATGCTAAGAATGCAGAAATAAATAGAAACAAGTTATGTAACATCTTCCTCCGTTAAGCGCGTTTATTATATATTTTCTTGGTATTTTTAGAGCAATAAACTAATTTTATTATATCAGTAATTTGTTACCTGTACTACAAAACCCGTAAATTTCAAATTAATGAAACTTACGGGTTCTTTTTAATCATCCGGCTGACATTCGTCAGCCTTCCATTATTCTGTCTACTGACTACTGTTTACTGTCTCCTGACTCCTGACTACTGTCTTCTTTACTCATGACTACGGTCTTCTTTACTTTTGCTTTTTTCATCCTCTTTCTGATAATTCTGTAAATCACATACCCTATTACACCCACCGGAAGAATTATAGGCAGAGCTGCTGCTATAAATACCAAGGAGTTCTGTATGAATTCCCATACTCCTGAAATGCTGTTCTTAAACCCAACTACTATTCTCTTGAATAATCCGTCACTTTCTTTAACTTCAGGCTTGATTTCAGCAACTTCCCTTACATTAACCGATAATGTTGAGTATTCAACCAGGGAGTCCCACTTCTTAAGAGTTCCGGTATAATTCTCTATTTCATATAAAGTCGTTTGAAGTTCTTTTTCTATTTTTAATATATCCTCCATCTTGTCTGCCTTTTGAAGCAATGCCAATAAACGTTCATGCTGTACCTGCAAGGACTTTAATCTGGCCTCGGTGTCAAAATACCGGTCCGTTATGTCCTCTCCGCTGGATTGTTCAAAAACTACGGTACCAAACTTTTTCATGTCAACAAAGGCCTGATTATATTTTGTCTTTGGAATTCTGAAAACATATTGCGCACTTCTAAGGCCTGTATAACCTATCCTGCCACCATTTATGGAAGAACTTTGCTGATACCCTCCTACAGATATGATATATTGACTTAATTCTGATGTAGTTTTCTCAAAGTCAAGAGTTTCAAACTCTATCTGTCCAGTAAAAATAATCTTTTGTCCGGCATTTAGATTTGAAACTGTGCTCCCGCTATCAGCACCTTTCTGTTGCTCGGATTCATTATTCTTTTGGCTAGTTAGGACAGTTGAACTGTTACCATTTTCAACAGAGGAACTATATGTTACCTTGACATCATTTCCACCATTACCTGATGATGCACCACCGCTATATGCCATCCCCGGTGCTACACTGTCTGCCATAGCCGCTGTCTCGCTAGACTTGGCGCTTCCACATCCTATCATAGAAATTGAAATAGCCACAATAAAGAGCCATAGAAATATTTTTCTGCGCATATACACCCTCCCCCTAAAACATTGTATTTTTGTATATATTAATTCTATATTACACTCTTTTAGACGTCGATGTGTAAAATTGGTTGCAAAAAAATAGAGAATAAGCAATAGCTTATTCTCTATTTTTTTGGGGTGGATAGTGGGATTCGAACCCACGACATCCAGAACCACAATCTGGCGCTCTAACCAGCTGAACTATATCCACCATATATGATGTCCCTAAAAGGAACTGTCCCGCAAGGCACATTTGATATTTTACGGTACAAAAACATATTTGTCAATAGGAAATATATTAATTTTTAAAAATATATGTTGAATTTTCTTGATTATTATTTTTATCCATATTATAATTATAATTGCTAAAAGCTTATAATTTCTTATTCTTATTCATACAATCCTTTTTCGCTCCGTAATGTTTAAGGTCTTATATGCTCAGCAATAAAATTTACAGGAGGTATTCCAATGCAAGACAAAACTCTTACTTGTAAGGACTGCGGCGCTACTTTTACATTTACGGTTGGCGAGCAACAATTTTATGCGGAAAAAGGATTTACTAATGAACCAGCAAGATGTCCAGACTGTAGAAAAGCTAAGAAAGCTTCAAATAAAAGCTTTAATGGCGGATTCAACAGAAGGTAACTTTTATAACGCCTAGATTCATGGAAAAATTTTCGACTGTAGAAAATTTTTCTCACATCAGCGGCGTTTCATCGAGGCGGGAGATGATGCTCAGTGCCAGGAAAACACTGGCACCGCCTGAAGCCCAAAGTAGAACCCACCGCTTGTAGAAGTGGGGGATATTTCACTGCCTCGTTATATAACCGCGTAACAAGTAACCCCTGGAAACATTCCAGGGGTTTTTGTATGTGTGTTTTTTATAGAAGTGTAGGAACATTTTGTTCCCTAGTTATTTGTTTAAAAACTTATATATGGTTATATAATGATACTCCTCACCAGCTTTTAATACAGGAGACGGAAAATGCTTATGCTTCATAGCATTGGGAAAGAATTGTGTTTCAAGACAAAGCCCTGCTCTCTTTCTGTACACCGCATTATCCTTTCCAATTAAATTATCATTTAGAAAATTCCCTGAATAAAATTGAATACCGGGTTTTGTGGTAAACACCTGCATTACACGCCCGCTTTGAGGATCATATAGCTCAGCTGCAACCTTTTTTAAATCTCCGTTTGTGTTTAGTACCCAATTGTGGTCATAACCCTTACCACAAATTATTTGTTCATCGCTGCTGTTTATCCCCTCAGCAATAACTTTAAATTCCGAAAAATCCATAGGTGTATTTTTCACACTTTTAATCTCTCCGGTTGGCAGGCACTCGTTATTAACAGGTGTAAAAAAGTCGGCGTTAATATACATATGATGCTTTAGTACATCTCCCGATGCGTGTCCCGCGAGGTTAAAATATGCATGATTTGTCAGGTTTACAACCGTATCCTTATCTGATACGGCAAAATATTCGATTTTAAGCTCGTTTTCCTCTGTCAATGAATATTCAACTTTCACATTGAGCGTCCCTGGATAGTTTTCTTCTCCATCTGGACTGGTATGTGTCAATTCAAGCTTGTCTCCCTCACCGTCGTTTATTATTTCAGCCTTCCAGACCACATTATGAAGTCCGACGCTTCCACCATGCAAATGATTTCTTCCATCATTTTTTACAAGATCATATAATTTTCCATTAAGCTCAAATTGTGCATTCTCGATTCTGTTTGCGTGTCTGCCTATTAGCGCGCCAATATATCCATCGTTATTAATGTAATTATCAAGCTGCCGGTAACCTAATGCTACATCATCAATGCTTTCATTTTTGTCAGGTACCTGAATTGAAACAATTATTCCTCCAAAATTAATAATTTCAACTACCATATTTTTAGAATTTTTTAACTTAAAAATGTCAACTGTAGTTCCATCCGGCAACGTTCCAAAATAGTTTTTTTCTATACTCAAAGTTTCAGCCTCCAATTTATCGTTTCTATCTATTATATAATATTTTTTGATTAGTAGGATATAAAATTTACACTGCCTCCAATACATTAAACTGCGAATTATATAATCTATAGTAACTGCCCTTTAAAGTGAGCAGCTCATCATGTGTCCCTCTTTCTACAATAGCGCCGTCATCGATATACATTATTATATCTGCATTTTTTATTGTTGATAGTCTATGAGCTATTATAAACGACGTCCTACCCTTTAAAAGGCTTTGTAGGCCATTTTGAAGAGCCAATTCTGTTTTCGTATCAATACTTGAGGTAGCTTCGTCAAGAATCAAAATCCGAGGATCTGCCAGCAATGCTCTGGCAAAAGAAATAAGCTGTCTCTCTCCTATAGATAATCTTGTACCCCTCTCATTTATTTCAGTACAATATCCATCCTGAAGATTCATGATAAAGTCATGTGCACAGACTGCCTTAGCAGCCTTTATAGCTTCTTCGTCACTTGCATCCGGTCTGGCGTACTTTATATTGCTCATAACAGTTCCCGAAAACAGAAAGGTATCCTGAAGCATAACACCCATCTGACTTCTTATAGAGTCTAACATGACGTTCTTGATATTAATTCCGTCAATCAGGACTTCACCTTTCTGAACATCGTAAAATCTGCTTAAAAGGCTGATTATTGTAGTTTTACCTGCACCGGTTGGCCCCACCAGAGCAACTGTTCTTCCCTCTTCAACCTTAAAGCTGATATTGTCAAGAATTTTATTACCCTCATCATAGCTAAAGCTTACATTTTTAAATTCAACCTGCCCTTTTGCCAAGGGCATGCTAACAGCACCCGGCAAATTAGCTATGTCAGGTTCTTCATCTAATGTCTCAAAAATTCTTTCCAGGTAAGCCATTGCATTTATCATTGCATTATAAAAATTCCCCATGTTGGCGATAGGTTGCCAGAATCTGCCTACATACCCTATAAATGCGATAAGAACACCTATTGTTATATCCTTAAGCCAAAATATTCCTGCAAAATATAGACTTAGTACACATATCGTGGATATTGTCTCAATTATTGGCCATAAACTAAAATTTACTAAAACGCATTTAATCCAGGCCTCCCTGAATTGAATACTCAGTTTACAAAATATACCTCTATTCTCTTCTTCACGGGCGAAAGACTGTGTTACCTTCACACCACAAATACTCTCATGTATATAAGCATTTAAATTGGATTGTTTCATACTGAGAATCTGAGTATTCTTGCGCTGTATATTCTTTATAAACATTATAGCAACTATTAACGGAGGAAGTCCCAGCATGCTTATAAGCGTAAGCTTTACGTCAATAATCAGCATGAACACTACAATACATACAAGTGTGAACATATCGGTAATGAAATTTATAAAACCATTTGAAAGTAAATCGCTTAATGCATTTACATAATTCACAACTCTAACAAGTATTTTACCATGAGGCCGGCTATCATAATATGAAAATGGCAGCTTTTGAATTTTATAGAAAATATCCTCCCTTATTTTTTTTACAATGCTTGTTCCAATACCGGACATCAGCTGTAATCTGTACTTAAAGCATATACCATTAACCAATAAAGTAACTGTAAATATTCCAGACAGTAAAATCAATCCCGGTATATCCTTCTGAGGTATCTTGAAATCTATCGCATTTTGCATCAGTAATGGCCCCAGAAGCGATGCAAAGCTGGCTACAAGCATTAAAGCAACTGTTATAGCCATTTTTATTTTATATGGTTTTAAGTATTTCAGTAATCTTATAAGGTCCTTCATTTTAAATTTGCTGACTAATTCTTCATCAACGTCATACTTATTTCTGGCCATTTACACCACCTCCTTTTCCGCTATACCATCAAAATCTCCGAACTGACTCATAAAAACATTATAATAGTAGCCCTTTAGATTTATAAGCTGTTGGTGTGTTCCTTGCTCTATTATGCAACCATTGTTTAACACAATGATTTGGTCAGCATTTTTAACAGATGATATCCGGTGAGCAATAATAAACGTAGTTTTGTTATTGTAAAAAGATCGCAAAGTTTTATGTATCTCAAATTCTGTTTCCATATCAACACTGGAAGTTGTATCGTCCAACACAAGTATAGAAGGATTTTTTAAGATAGCTCTCGCCAGCGCTATCCTCTGACGCTGCCCCCCAGACAGGCCAACTCCTCTTTCTCCGATGATTGTGTCGTATCCATCAGGCAGAGCTGAGATAAATTTATCGGCATCTGCTATTCCTGCAGCCCATTTTACGGTCTTATTAGGTGCTTCCGGTACTCCGTATGCAATATTTCCTTCAATAGTATCTGAAAAGAGAAATACATCCTGCATTGCAACTGAAATTTTAGAACGAAGCTTTTTCAGGTCTATTTCCTTTACATTTACATTATCAATTAAGACCTCTCCTTCACTGCAATCATAAAATCTGCAAATAAGGCTTACCAGCGATGATTTTCCCGAGCCGGTAGGACCGATAATAGCAACTGTTTCACCGGGTATTGCTCTGAAGCTTATGTTTTTTAAAACTTCTCCATTATCATATCCAAAGCTTACATTTCTGAACTCAACCATACCCGTAATTTCAGGTTCAGCCGGCTTCTCAGCATTAACTATTGCAGGCTCGGTGTTAAAATATTCCCTTATTTTTTCAGCAGAGGTATTAAATCTCTGTATATCATTTATAAGCCAGCCTGACATCCTCATGGGGTTGCCTATGGCCCATATAATTGAATTGAAAGTTACCATTTCACCAATTGTTATCTGCTCTTTTATTACTAAAATACCTCCAATAAGCAATATTACTAAAGAGAGAGCTCCTGCAGCAGTTTCAATTATAGGCAAATACTTTGCCCAAATATTAGCAGAGTCCATATTCTTTTTCCTATAAGCTTCATTTTCTACATCAAATTTATTAATTTCTATTTTTTCAGTTGCAAAAGCTTTTATCACTCTATTCCCGCTTATATTTTCCTGAACGACAGAATTCAGTCTCGAAAACTGTTGTCTGAGAGCACCAAATGCAGGTCTTACATCATTGGCAAGTTTAATCGCTGCCCATGCAAGAAAAGGAACTACTAACAGCAGAATCAGAGTAAAAACCCAGTTAATTGTAAACAAAATTGTTAATGCGAAAATAAATACCACTGAGTTTTCGAAAACCATGTATATAACCGCTGCAACAAAATGGCGTACAATATCCATATCACCTGTCATTTTGGCCATAATGTCACCGGTTCTTGTTGTATCAAAAAACTTAAAATCCAACCTCTGCAGCTTGTCATACATATCTTCCCTTATTTCCATGAAGGCCCCTTGAGATATTTTTTCAAAACTTATCTGGAAGGTATACCTTATGATCGATTTCAAAAGCACCGCTCCTAAAATCAGAGAACACAAAAAAACCAGCAATTCTTTCTGTCCCTGTTTTATTACCTTGTCTACAATAATTCCTGATACGTATGGCGAAACCATACTCAGGGCAGATGCTGCCAAAGTAAGAAAAAGACTGATGAATAGCCTGATTTTATACTTCTTTACATATCCCCAAACCCACTTAATATTTTCCATAATATAATTCCCTTCACAGTCAAAATACCTAAATCACTACTTAATTAATTATAAATGGTATTTATAGATGTAAAATGGATATTCTTTACCTGCTGATGTACATTTCTATAGTTTAGGAATAATTTTATGATGGACATTGGAATAAAGTAATAATTATGGTAGCATATAATATATTACCTTCAAATTAGGAGTGATTTGTTTTGTGTAAGCCGGATTTATGTGCGGAATGTTATAATCCCACATTATTATTTGCATTTGTTAATTATAAAAATAGTGAGAGTATTTTAACGTATCATTCACATGACTTTACAGAAATAAAGGTAGTATTGGCAGGATATTTTACATATATAATTGACGGCGTTTCTTACGAAGTAAACAAGGGGAATATAATTATAATTAATCCGGGGGTAAAGCACCAAAAAATTATACCCAGGGGAGTTCAGATTGAGGAATTCAATTACGCCTTAAGTAATATCCATATAAAGGATTTACCCGAGAACTTTTTTATTGAGCCGGATCTTTCACCTGTCTTCACTATGCCACTATATCAGCCGGAAATCTTTAAGTGTGTAAATGAAATAATTGCTGAGCAGGAAAAGAATGAGCCCTACAGCGACTTATTTATCAAGTGTGGTGTGATGAAATTAACTGCATTATTATACCGAGGAATGGCCGTAAATAGGGATAGGTATGAAAGAACACGACTAAATCTTGCAAGTTCTGAAAAAACAAATATAGTAAATACCATTTTACAGTATTTAAACGAAAACTATATGAAGCAGATTTCCCTGGACAGAATAGCCAGTAATATGTATCTTAGTCCAGTATATATATCTAAAATTTTTAAGGAAGAGACCGGTGAATCACCAATTAATCACCTGATAAGGATACGCTTAACAAAGGCCAACGAGCTGTTAAATTCAGGTGATATTCCAATTAAGACTATTGCAAGAAATGTAGGTTATGAAGATGCTTATTATTTCAGTAAGCTATACAAAAAATATTACGGTATTCCACCCTCTTTAGAAAAGAAGCAGTTGGCATAAACAGGTCTCATTATAACTTG
>CAYQCA010000024.1:0-30653 GCA_964415835.1 uncultured Clostridium sp.
TATAATTTACTTTATCATCAAACTCAATGCCTTCAGGTGTGAAATACTGCCAATCGAGGCCCAGTAAATCCTGCAGTACTCCTTTAGTGAATATACCCTGATACTTTAGATTATGAATTGTATATACTGTTTTTATACCCTTGTATAAAGGATTTGTTCTGTATAATGCTTTTAACAAAAGACTTACCACACCGGTCTGCCAGTCATTGCAGTGAATAATGTCAGGCTTAAAGCCTATGAGCGGCAGCATTTGCAGTATTGCCTTGCTAAAGAAAGTAAACTGTTCAGCCTCATCAAAATCCCCGTAAAGACGAGAACGTTCAAAGTAATACTCATTATCAATAAAATAATAGGTAATATCTTCGTGCACAAGCTTTAAAATACCGCAATATTGGTGCCTCCAGGATAGGTCAACATATATATACCCCAAAAATTCCATGGAGGATTTGTATTGGCTTGGAATACTCTTGTAGTTTGGCATTACAACTCTGATATCAGCGCCAAGTTTGGAAATAGCCTTGGGAAGGGATCCGGCAACATCACCAAGTCCGCCTGTCTTTGCAAAGGGGAAAACTTCGGCGGCTGCAAACAAAATTTTTATGTTATTCATCATTACCTCCATATGGTACGACTAATTAATTTATCTATAATTGATATGTTTTTTTGTTTAGGTTATACAACTTTTTCTAGATTTAGTTTAGCAGAATTTGTATGGGCACACAATACCGCTTCACAATGAATACATTTACAAAGGGCAAAATAATCACTATATCTTCCAAAATCATATTTGACACATTAGTATCCTTGCACTATCATATTAACATAATATATGAATTTATACTTTTAATCTTTATGGTTTTGGAGGTCATATTGAAAATGGAGAATTTAGTTTATAAAACAAGGGGTACCTGCTCTAGACAAATAAGCTTTGAAATAGTGGATGGTTTGGTTAAAAATGTTATATTCAATTCCGGTTGCGACGGCAACCTACAAGGTATAAGCAACCTGGTTGAAGGATTACCGGTTGAATTGGTTATTAAAAAGCTTAAGGGAATTGACTGCGGCGGAAGGGGAACCTCGTGTCCTGATCAGCTGGCCAAGGCACTGGAGACTGCCTTGAAAGAACAAAAAGCAGGTTAAATATTTCAGCTTTAAGATTTTTGTTACGTTTAAATTAAACTGCCATAAAATAACTATCAATTTCCCATTATTTGTCGTATAATAAATTATATGATATTTTTCATCAAACTTGTGAAGGAGGGTTTTTTAAATGGATTTAAAGGATCTATTAAACAAAAATAAAAAGAAGTCAAAAAAAGAAGCTGCAAAAAATGTAGCTATAGGTGCTGGTATTGGAACAGCAGTTGGTGTTGCTGCAGGAATGCTATTGGCTCCGAAGTCCGGTAAAGAGACCAGAGAAGATATAGCAAAGACCACAAAAGAAACACTGGAAAATGTTAAAGACGGTTTAAATACAGCAAAGGGAAAGATTGAAGAAATAATAAAAAAAGACAAGTGCTGTTGCAGTGATGAAGCCGCTGCCGCTGAAAACTGTGAATGCAAAGAGGATGAAGAAGCTAAATAAAAAATAAGAGCTTTAGATACGAAAGGAAGTTACATATGTCAATTACTATAGACCTTAGTGTTGTGGCATGGTTTGTGCTTTTTTGCATCGCCGTTACAATTGGTATATTTTTAATAATATTGATTAACAACTGTCTTAAGGTTATTAATAAAGTAAATGCACTGATTGACAAAAACTCTGAGAATATCGGCAATACTTTGGAAGCATTACCTTCTACAGTGAAAAGTGTTGATGAATTGGCTAAAAGTGCAAAAGGAACCATGGATAAAGCTACTTCTGTTGTAACAACAGTAGAAGATACAGTTACTGATACTATAGATTCGTTTTCGTTCAATGCGGAAAATATACTAAGTATAATAAATATCGCAAGTACTGTTGTTAAATCAATTTTAAGTGCATTTTCATCATCAAAAAAATAATTAATGGATAGTTCATTAATATAAATTTACCCTGCAAAGTAGAACATAAATATTTCTCAGTGCAGGGTATTTTTATTTTTCAAATGCTGTATAAAATGCCGAATCCTTGTTGTAATCAAGGACATTGTATGATATTATTTACTTACAAAATCCTACCAAAAAAACGTTTATTTTTACTAAAGAATTTTAAAATACGATATGGGGTGAAATACTGTGGATGGAAACATTAAATTAAGTGCTACAGTAATTAGTTGTACAGGTAATGACTCTGACAAGGACGATTTTTATTTTAACGGCAATTTTGCAAATTGTCACAATACTCAGAGTATTCAGTGCTCGTTCGAAAAGTATTCCAATAATTATATCTTTGCTGTATCAGATTCCATGGGGGTTGATGATGGATCGACAGACAATATTTCAGCGATAAGAGAAATAAAAAAATATCATGAGAGTGCAAAGAAAAACCAATTTACACTTGAAACGATAACTGAAAAGATATATGAGGCAGTACAGCTTTCAAGTAATTTGATCTATAGCAGATCAATAATTTCAAGTCAAAATGCATCATTGCTGACCGGATTCTCCTCTTTGATTATTGATAACAATAGAGCAGTTATAATGAATCTTGGAAACAACGGAGCCATTTTATTCCGACAGGGTGAAAATATTGAGGTTTTTAATAGAAGCGGCAGTAAGAAAAATGAAAAGCTTAAGATGCTTGGAATATCACCTAACACGGCTGAAATGTATAACGATAAAGACAAGATTTTAAAGCTGGCAGAGGAAGAATCAAAAACAAAGATAAAAATATCACAGAGCTTCGAAATAGAAGAAGGAGATATTATAATTCTTTGCAGTGACGGACTTCTGAGCGAAGTAAGTAAAAGCAGGATTGAATCAGTTGTTAATTCGGGGTTTGATTCCTCAAAAATTGCGAGTGTATTGTTTCAGGAAGCATCAAAAAGCGGGTTTGACCAGGGCATTACAATCATGGCAATACGGATTGATGAAATCAGGAATGGTATATATTCAAACGGTAATAGAGGCTTAAGCTATGTTGACTATGAAAATGAAGCTGAAGAAGATGAATCGGAGTCACCTAAGCATAGTATAGTTAACTACATACTTGCCTTCATATGTGTTCTGGTTATATCAGGTGTTTTGTTTATGGGATATCTTATTATGAAAAACAGCGGCTTATTTATGTCAGATAATAATTCGACCGATGCATCCCAGAGCAGCATGGTTACTGACAATTCAGATGCAAGCAGTTCAAGTTTATTACCGGAAGAAGATTCTGAAGATACCACTGGTAGTGAATCACAGTCTGGAGATGCTCAGCCTTCGGATTCCAAGCCAAGTGAATCAAAACCCAGTGAGACTGTGCAAAACGATTCAAAACAACAACCGAAACCTGCTGATCAAAGCCCATCGAATGGAGGAACAGATCAAAATGCAAATACCCAATATGAAGTTTATACTGTACAAAGCGGAGATACTCTGAGTTCTATAAGTACTAAATTTTATAATGATCCCAATAAATATGATGCGATTATCAAGTTTAATAATTTAAAGGACGGAAACAGCTTGTATGTCGGTCAGGAATTAAAAATACCAAAGGCAAACCAGTAATCGAAGCAGCCCCATTTTGGGGGCTGCTTTTTTAAAATACTGCAGATGAGGAAGGACTCTTTTATTTATTGTGAAATATTAGAAAAAATATTAATAAAATATGGAACATATATTGGAACATAGCGTCTATATCTAATGTGGTAAGAAATACTAAAAATTATCAGAATAAAAACAAGAGGTGATTAAATGAAAAAAATTATTTCAATTATGCTGGCCCTTGCTATTATGGTGACATTTATGACACCTGCAATGGCAAACAGCAATGTAACAGAAGAAGCTGTTCCAATCAAGGCAACTGACTCAATTTCAGTTGATAAGGCTATGGAGAAGGCTATAAAAGCTGCTAAGACAAAATTGGATATACCTGAGGATTGTAAAAAATTCAGCTATAATATCTATGAGCAGAACGGTATAAAGGTATGGTATTTATCCTGGAGTAACGATGAAACACAAAAGTACGTGAGCGTAACCATTGATGAAAATAATTTTATTAGTAGCTATTCTACCTACCAGTATATGTCTTATAACAATGGCAAACAAATCCCAAAGTACTCAAAAGAACAAGGTCAAAAAATCGCAGAACAGTTCATAAATGACCTTGAGCCTGGTCTATTAAAACAGTATAAGTTAGTAGAAAATAATACTTACAATTCGGATAGAGACTATTATTTTTCTTACGTAAGACAAGTAAATGGTATAAGTTATTTTAATAACATAATTAGCATCAATGTAAATAATATATCTGGGCAGGTTACGAGTTATAACTGCGGATATTCTAAAACTACAAAATTCGAAGATTCTTCAAAAATAATCGGATTGGACAAAGCACAAAAAGCATTTGCTGAAAAACTCGGCCTGAAGCTTGTTTATAACATTAAATCCGAGAACAACAAGCCGGTAACATATTTGGCCTACGTTCCGAAGGATCCGTACAAATACATCGATGCTATTACCGGAGAAGTTGAAACTTTGTCAAATCGATATGGCATATATGATACAGCAGTTGCATATTCTGAAAAATCAGCAATGGATGCTGCAGCTAATGTCGTATTAACTCCTGAAGAGTTGGATGCTGTTAAGGATATGTCAAATCTTATATCAAAAGAAGATGTTGATAAAAAGATTAGGTCAATAAGCCTCTTCAAACTTGACAGTGAATATAAACTTGTAAGTGCAGAACTGAGAAAAGACTGGAGAAACGAAAATTCACTTGTATGGTCATTGCAATATAGAAAAGAAATTGATGCGACAACAAAGCAAAACAGAGATGTTCAGGTGACTGCTAATGCAAAAACCGGTGAAATAAAAGAGTTCTGGACATACTATAGTTCACCTGAAGGGACTAAGCCTCAGAAGACAAAAGATCAAGCCAAAGCAATAAGCGATGAAGCCTTAAAAGTGCTTGTTCCGAATACTTATGCAAAATTGAAGTTTGATGATAGTTATTCCGGCTATGTTTATGAAGATGGTACACAAAGCAATTATTCGTTTAGATATGTAAGGATAGAGAATGGAATCGAATGCCCAAGCGATTATGTTACTATTTCATATGATAATCTATCAGGAAATATCTCCGGAATGTATAGTAACTGGACAGACAATCTGAAGTTTGACAACCCAAAGAAAGCAATCCCTGTTGAGGAAGCAAACAAGGTATTGTTTGATAAAATCGGATATGATATTCAGTATGTAGACGATTATAATCAGAATGCTACAGACAAGATGATTTATCCTGAAAGAGGCAGTGCTGAAAATGCTATTTTAGGTTACTTCTTCGATAATTATAAACCTAAAATAATAAGTGCAATTACAGGCGATGTACTTGACTATAACGGTGAAGTATACAAAGAATATAAAGTAACTGATTATACTGATATAGATGGATTAGCAGCAGAAGACAAAATCAAGATTCTTACTCAGTTAAATATCAGATATAATGAAGAACAATTAAAAGCAAATGATAACCTGGTACAAAAGGATTACTTCCTGATTCTTAGCAGATTGACTGATACCGTTTATATCGAACCTGGACAGGACGAAGACAAAGCAATAGAAAGAATGTATAACGAGCTGATAAATCAAGGGATAATAACTAAAGGGGAAAAAGCTCCTATGTCTACATTAACCAGGGAAGAAGCTGCAAAATACTTTGTCAGATTTTTGAAACTGGGTCAAGTAGCTGATATAAAGAGTATTTTCAAAGTAGATTTTAAGGATGCAGACAAAATAAATCCTGATTTAGTGGGTTATGTTGCAATAACATCGGGTCTTAAAGCTATGAATGGCAGCAATGGAAACTTTATGCCAAAGAAAAAAATAACAAGACTCGAAGGCCTTTTGACAATATACAATTATTTAAGTGCAAAATAGAACAAAGTTTATAAGATAAAAAAGAGGGGCTGACCAAGCACATGTTATTGTGTCTGTCAGCCCCTAAATAATAGGGATTTATCAAGAAATATAGAATTAAGCAATTTTAAATTATGAATTATTACACATGATTCTTGAATAATTATACAATAATATTCTTTAAAATTCAACAATAATTTTACCAATTTAACATAATAAATTACTAAATTTAAAGTAAAATTTTTCCAAGTCTAGTTTTTTTATATTTGACTATAATGCATATCAAAGATACAATAGTGTTAAATATATATATACGGAGGAATTGATAATGTTTACACACATTGTATTTTTTAATTTAGATGACAAAAAATATTTATAGATTTCGAAGAATAAACAACATTAATACTTTTGGAGATGCAGACAAATGAAAAAAATTTCGGTATCATTATTAGCTTTAATTATAGCAACATTAACATTTACAGGTTGTACCAATAAAGATGTATATTCTAATAAAGAGGCTGTTGCAACTTCTTCCGAGACGTCAATTCAGACTCATCCGGTAGAAAACAGTAATAAAAATACTGAAGTTAGTAATAGTACTAATACAGAAACAGCTCAAGTATCACAGAGCACAGAAGTTCAAGCTATAGATTACAGTAAGATAAAGCCTAATGAAAGTGGGCAAATAATGGTTGTTATGTTCCATAACTTTGTTGAAACTTATCCAAAAGGTAATAATGATTTTACAACAACTTTTGAAGAATTTGAAAAGCTTTTGACAGAACTATATGATAAGAATTATAGGCTTGTAAACCTGTCAGATATGTTAAATAATGATATAGATGTACCTGCGGGATGCATCCCAATGGTTTTTACTTTTGATGATGGTACCGCAGGAGAATTTAACTTAATTACGAAAGATGGAAAACTAGTGGTGAATCCAAAGTCCGCAGTGGGAATAATGGAAGCTTTTAATGAAAAGCATCCTGATTTCGGTTTGAAGGGTACTTTTTATGTAAACCTCGGTGTTTCAACATTTAAGGGGGAAGGAACAATGTCTGAAAGATTAAACTATCTAATTGAAAAAGGCTTTGAAATTGGTAACCATACAAAGACACATGTTTCCTTGCCTGATGTTAAGACATCCCAGAAAATGCAGGAAGAGGTAGGAGGTAACCAAAGGCTTATGGAAGAATATGTACCAGCATATAAATTTAACTCTTTTTCACTTCCATTTGGAAATGCTTCAAAGGAATTGAAGGACTATGTAGTAAAAGGAAATTATGAAGGAACAGAATACAATCATAAAGCGATTATGTTAGTTGGTGCAAACCCTGCGCCTTCACCGGTTTCATCGAAATTTAACCCATTGGCTGTTCCGAGAGTAAGGGCTACAGGAATGAAAAAAGTAGAATGCGATCTAGCATGGTGGCTTGATTCAGTAAGCAAAGGAAATTCACAATATATAAGTGATGGTAACAAAGATACGGTTACGGTTCCAAAGTCTAAGCAGCAAAATGTTGATATGTCAAAGCTAAATGGAAAACAGCTGATAACATATTAAAGACTAATAAAACCAAAGTACTGTAGCAAGCTACCATTGCTACAGTACTTTTTTTGTTGTTAGAAAGAGGACGCATTTATGCAGGGAGAGGGGTTATGTGGATGAAGGATATATTCTAAATTAGGAAATATTTTAATAAGCTTATAAATGTTTACAATTATCTACGGATTGTAGTATAATTAATGTAAATATTTGGATGTATCATATAAAAATGAAGGAGAGGATTAAATCATGGGCCAAAGGCAAGTCAAAAAGATACAAACAGATATCGATGTAAAAAGAAAGGCAATAAAGCAGGTTGTACTTCATATTAAAAAGAAAATAACATCTGATTATGTTGGGATCGAAAATATGAAGGAGTGGCTTTGCCAAATAGAGGAACTTATTGCAAGAGAAGAGTTTAACATCAAAGATTATATTCAAGCCAGGAAGAGTTTGAATGATATAATAGAGAGAACGCTTGATGAAGAAATGAGATTTAAACTTAGAGATTCCTGGTATAGTTTAGGCAAGGCACTTGAAAAAAAGGCTAAAATTAATTAACCATAAAACGAATATCGGAGGGAGAGTAATGCTCGGAACACGTAAAACCGTCACTAAAAAAGAAAATGAATTAGTTGAAAACATCAAAAGAGATATTCAAGAACAGTTGGTTCAAAAAGGTATAACTTTGTCAGGATTTGATATGGAAATTAATCCTGAAAATATTTCTTTGTGTATTTCTTTAAATGGTAGTAGACGATTAATTTGAGCATTATTCTATAACAAAAAAACATATGGGTAGCATTTTACCCATATGTTTTTTAGGTTTTAAAGAGCTTGAATGAATAATTTTGCATTTCCTATAGCTTTAAGCACGGTATCTTTTGCAGGGCCTCCGGGAAGATTTCTGCCGGAAACACATTTTTCCAGACTTATTTCAGAATAGACGTCGTTTCCAATCTTATCTGAAAAGCTTTTGAATTCTTCCATATTCATATCATCGATAGCTTTGTTATTTTCGATACAATAAAGAACCATTTTGCCAATAATTTCATGAGCACTTCTGAAGGGTATTCCTTTTTTTACAAGATAATCTGCAATGTCTGTTGCGTTTGTGAAGCCGCCCTGAGCAGCCTTGTACATATTTGCCTTACGCAACCTCATCGTAGCCAGCATATTTGAGAATACAGGCAAACACATTTTCACAGTATCTACCGCTTCAAATATAGCTTCCTTGTCCTCCTGCATATCTTTATTATAGGCTAGAGGAAGTGACTTCATAACTGTCAATAGAGTCATCAGGCTGCCATATACACGCCCTGTCTTACCTCTGGCAAGTTCTGCAACATCGGGATTTTTCTTCTGGGGCATTATACTGCTGCCTGTACTATAAGCGTCATCCAGCTCTACAAATCCAAATTCATGTGAAGACCAAAGTATAATTTCCTCGCTAAACCTGCTTAAATGCATCATCAGGATGGAAAGGCAGGAAGCCAGTTCAATGGCGAAATCCCTGTCACTTACACCGTCAAGACTATTTTGGGTAATATCATCAAAGCCAAGCTCATTTGCAACCATGTACCTATCCAAGGGGTAAGTAGTTCCGGCTAGAGCTCCGGAACCAAGCGGGAGCACATTCATTCTTGAGGAACAATCTTCAAGACGTCCCAGATCACGTTTGAACATCTCAAAATATGCCATCATGTGATGCGCAAAGGTTATGGGTTGAGCTCTCTGAAGATGAGTATAACCCGGCATGATTGTATCAACATTATCCTCTGATATTTTTATAATTGTTTGTTCGAGTGTAATAATCATTTCACGGATAGAAATAATTTCATCTCGAAGATACAGCCGAATGTCAAGAGCTACCTGATCATTTCTGCTCCTGCCTGTATGCAGCTTTTTACCGGTATCTCCGATTCTGGAGATCAGGATTTTTTCAATATTCATATGAATATCTTCTGCATCAACTTCAAAAGCTACTTTTCCTGCTTCGATATCCTCTAAAATATTCTTAAGTGTTTTTTGAATAAGGAAACTTTCTTCTATTGAAATAATCCCACATTTGCCCAACATATTTGCATGAGCGATGCTTCCCAATATATCATGCTTGTACATTCTGCAATCAAACCTAATGGAAGAATTAAAATCATCCACCAGCTTATCGGTTCCTTTTTCAAATCTACCGCCCCAAAGTTTCATACAATCCTCCTTCAACAAAGGGACAATCCGAGATGGATTGTCCCTAATGGTTATATACCATACTGTATTTTTATTTATTATCCTTATTTTGCATCATCTGCGCTCTAACCTTTAAAGGAAGACCAAAGAGATTAATAAAGCCTTCTGCATCCTTTTGATTATATACTTCGTCTTTACTGAAGGTAGCAATCGCTTCATTGTACAAAGAGAATTCAGATTTTGCGCCTGCAGGCATGCAATTTCCTTTATAAAGCTTCATACGGACTGTACCTGTTACTGTTTCCTGTGTCTTATCAACAAAGACTGATAGCGCTTCACGAAGTGGAGTATACCATTGGCCGAAGTAAACAAGCTCTGCAAATCTCTGGGCAATTACATCCTTATAGTGAAGTGTATCTCTGTCAAGACAGAGCAATTCCAATTCTCTGTGAGCTGCATATAGTACTGTTCCACCGGGAGTTTCATATACACCTCTTGATTTCATTCCAACAAGTCTGTTTTCAACCATGTCAATTATACCAACACCATTTTCACCGGCAATTTTATTAAGTACATTCATAAGCTCGATTGGGCTGTATTCAACTCCATTTACTTTTTTCGGAATACCTTTTTCAAAATAAACCTCAACATAAGTTGGAACATCAGGGGCCTTTTCCGGAGAAACCATCAGCTTCAGAAGCTTATCATACTGCGGCTCGTTCCATGGATCTTCAAGGTCAGAACCTTCGTGGCTTAAGTGCCAGAGGTTTCTGTCCATACTGTAATTATCCTTTTTGGTTACAGGAATAGGAATATTTCTCGCTTCAGCGTAGTCAATAGCATCTTCTCTTGACTTGATATCCCATATTCTCCAAGGTGCGATAATTTTAAGGTGCGGAGCCAGAGCTTTTACAGTCAATTCAAATCTTACCTGGTCATTTCCTTTTCCGGTGGCACCATGGCAGATAGCTGTACAGCCTTCTTTCAAAGCTATTTCCACCATTCTTTTTGCAATGATAGGTCTTGCAAAAGAAGTTCCCAAAAGGTATTTTCCTTCATATACTGCACCAGCCTTAAGAGTGGGAAAAATAAAGTCAGTAATAAACTCTTCCTTTAAATCTTCTATATAAAGCTTGGAAGCACCTGTTTTCTTTGCTTTCTCGTGAAGAGGCTCAAGTTCTTCGCCCTGTCCTACATCTCCGGCCATTGCTATAACTTCATAGTCATAATTTTCTTTTAACCATGGAATAATTATTGAGGTATCCAATCCACCTGAATAAGCTAATAAAACTTTTTCTTTGCTCATGTTTATCATCCTTTCCGCTGAATAATGCTTCAGCATAAAAAACTAGTATAGAAATTAAAAACAACAACTTAAAAGTATGCTAAAATATATTATATCGTATAGGTATGGAAAAAATTTTGTTCTAGAAAATTTTTCTTACCTCTAGCCCTATGATTGAGCTGTTAGAGGTATTATACAACAAAATGTATAAATATGCAACATAAATCTATATTTATACAAACAAATATTTAATAGAAGGCTAAGTTACTTAATTTAGGCGTTTCGGAGCGTGGAGGAATAAATGATAATTCTTGGTATTGACCCTGGATTTGCAATTACGGGCTATGGTGTTGTAAAATATGAAGGGAACAAATTTTCGGTTATTGATTACGGAGCTATCACAACGGAAGCATCAATGATGCTTTCGCAAAGACTTTTAGTACTGTATAATAAATTGGAAGAACTAATAGAAAAGTATAAACCGGATGCTATTTCAATTGAAGAATTGTTCTTTAATAAAAATATAAAAACTGCACTTACTGTTGGACATGGAAGAGGAGTAGCTGTTTTAGCAGCTGCGAAATCCGGGGTAGAAATTTATGAGTATACCCCGTTGCAGGTAAAACAGTCAGTTGTAGGGTACGGAAGGGCTGAAAAAGCTCAAATACAGCAGATGGTGAAGGCAATATTAAAACTAAATGCAATTCCGAAACCTGATGATGTAGCAGATGCTCTGGCAGTTGCAATATGCCATGGTAATTCACATAGAATGGGAGCAATTCTGGGGAATAAAGCGTACTAAAAGCAGAATACAGAACTCAGGAGTACAGAATGAAGGAAAGTACGCTACTCGGACTGGAATTAATAAAGGCAGAATTCAGAACTCAGGAGTACAGAAGTACAGAATGAAGGAAAGTCCGCTATGCGGACTGGAAATTATAAAGGCAGAATGCAGAACTCAGGAGTATAGAATAATAGGCGGAGGTTATATGTTTGCATACATAAAAGGAACTTTGGAATACAAAGGAAATGATTCAATCATTATTGAAGCCGGGGGTATTGGATACAGAGTATACACCGCTTTATCTACTATTAATAATATAGGTCAAGTTGGATCAGCTACAAAGGTATTTACACATTATTACGTCAGGGAAGACATTGTTGCATTATACGGCTTTTATACAATGGAGGAACTTGGAATGTTTGATATGCTGCTAACAGTATCGGGTGTAGGGCCGAAAGCTGCCATATCTATGATTTCAACGCTTTCGCCATCGAGGTTTGCATTGGCTGTTGTTTCTCAGGATGCGAAGTCTCTGACAAAGGCTCCGGGCATTGGTTCAAAAATGGCACAGAGGATCATACTTGAATTAAAGGATAAGATTTCAAAAGAACAGCTTACAGCTAAAAACGCTGCTATAAATCCAGATAATATTGAGTTTGCCGGTGATTCTGCCGTTTCAGAGGCAGTGAGCGCATTAATGGTGTTGGGATATAGCTCATTAGAAGCATCAAGCTCGGTTAGCAAAGTGTACTCAGATGGAATGGCTGTAGAGGAAATCATAATGAAAGCACTTAAGTCGCTTTCGAAGTAATAGGAGGATATAATTGTGGATGAAAGACTAATAGACCGTGAGTCAAACTCTGACGATATAGATGAAATAAGCTTAAGGCCAAAAAGACTTGAAGAATATATTGGACAGTCCAAGGTTAAGGATAATCTGACTGTTTTTATTGAAGCTGCCAAAAGAAGAAAAGAGGCACTTGATCATGTTTTGCTATATGGACCTCCTGGTCTTGGAAAGACTACTCTAGCAAGCATTATATCCTCAGAAATGGGAGTGAACTTAAGGATTACTTCCGGACCGGCTATTGAAAAGGCCGGAGATCTTGCAGCGATTCTGACTAATCTGGGAACTCATGATGTGCTTTTTATTGATGAAATACATCGCCTAAATAGGAGCGTTGAAGAAATATTATACCCGGCAATGGAGGATTATGCCTTAGACATAATAATTGGCAAAGGACCAAGTGCAAGATCAATAAGACTTGATCTGCCCAAGTTTACGCTGATTGGAGCAACAACGAGGGCTGGGCTGCTTACTGCACCGCTTAGAGACAGATTCGGAGTAATTAACAAGCTTGAAATGTACACGGCTGAGGAACTAAAAGAAATAGTTAAGAGGTCTGCGGGAATACTAAATATTGAGCTTGATGAAGAGGGTGCATATGAAATTGCAAGAAGGTCCAGAGGAACTCCGAGAATTGCCAACAGGCTGCTCAAGAGAGTCAGGGATTTCGCACAGGTAAGGGGCAGCGGGAAAATAGATCTGAAGGTTGCAAAGCATGCGCTGGATGCTCTTGAGGTAGATGAAATAGGTTTAGACGGAGTAGACAGAAATATGCTGCTTAGTATAATAAATAAATTCAGCGGAGGGCCGGTAGGACTGGATACTCTTGCCGCATCCATCGGCGAGGAGCCGGGTACAATAGAGGACGTTTATGAACCATTCTTGATACAATTGGGTTTTATTAATAAAACACCAAGGGGAAGAATGGCAACTAAGAACGCATATAGTCATTTTGGATTGGAGTTTGAAAGTTAATATGAGATTATTATTACACATGTGCTGTGGCCCATGTTCAACGTATCCTGTTCAGGAGCTTCTGAAGGAAGGCTTTGATATAAACGGGTATTTTTACAACCCCAATATACATCCCATTGAGGAACATATAAGACGAAAAGAGAATGTGGATAAATTCAGCCAAATTACTAGAATCCCAATAACCTATGATGATGAATTCAGACAGGGAGAATGGGAACAAATGAAAGATATTGGTGAGGCGAGGTGCCACAAATGCTATACCTTGCGTCTTGAGAAGGCTGCCAAATATGCCGCCGAAAATGGATTTAACGCTTTTACTACATCGTTGTTGGTAAGTCCATATCAAAAACACGATTTAATAAAAGAGCTAGGTGAATATTTCGCCAAACAATACGGAGTTGAATTCGTTTACAGGGATTTCAGACCGGGCTTCAGGCAAGGCCAGCAAATGGCCAAAGACATAGGGCTTTATCGGCAAAAGTACTGTGGTTGTATTTTCTCGTTAAATAATAAATAGAAATAAATAGGGAAGAGATTAGACGATTTATGCTGGTCTCTTTTTTGTTTTTAAAAAGACGTGGTAGACATTGACATACCTAGAAGCTCTATGCTATATTTGATACATAGAACTTCTAGGTATTATTGATGCGGAGGTGAGACCTTGAAAATTGATAAAGGCTTAATAGGAGGAAGTACTACTCTTCTTATATTATCGTTACTTGAAAGCACAGACAGATATGGTTATGAAATAATAAAGGAACTTGAACTTCGTTCGGACAAAACTTTTGAGTTTAAGGAGGGAAGCTTGTATCCCGTTTTACACAAACTTGAGAGCAAGGGCTTAATTAAATCTTATATAAAGACTTATGAGAACGGAAGAGATCGTAAATATTATCAAATAACGAAAAACGGCATCAAACAACTAGCTTATGAAAAGGAGCAATGGCGTGAATTTAGCAATTCTGTAAACAAAGTAATCGGGGGTGAAGCAAATGCTTTCTGACAAGGCAGATAATTTTATTGAGAAGGTACTCTCTTATGTGGACTATCCTTTTAGCAAAAAAAGCATTAGGCTGGAATTGGAAAGCCACCTAAATGAGAAAATTAATGTATATTTAAAAAATGGCCATAATGATGAAGAGGCTGAAGATATGGCTATCTCTGAGATGGGGGAGGCAAGGGAAATAGGTCTGGAGCTTAATAAACTACATAAGCCAATTCTGGGATGGTTTTTAAAGAATATTAAGGCTCTTGCAATAATAGCAATTTTGATAGTTTTTAGTTTAACAATGTTTAATGTTGGTGAAAACTACGCTATTAAAAAGGAAATGCAGAGAGATACAAGCACTTATATTAATAATCTATATTGGCAGATAAACAGTACAACTAACTTATTAAAATATGTTGAGCAGTGGGAAACGAACTCTGTAAATAATAATGATCAATCTGAAAACCCATTTTATCAGCTTTTGACCGGCATTAATTCAATGAATATACTGTCACAGACAGCGGTTTCATATATAGGTTATTCGGAAGATATGACTAATGTTAAAAATCTTGCTGATTCTTTTGATTTGATTTATTTAAGTATCGGTGGCGGAGTTAAATATAATGACCAACTGATATGTAACCAATTTTTAGAGGATGGCAAGATTTCAGAAAATGAAAAAAAGTTTTTAATTGAATTACGGGAAAATTTGAGCATAATTCAGTCAAGTTTATTAGATAATAAAACCAAAGACATCAATTTTGATATCACTATAGAAGAGTTTTCTAAAATTATAAATCCTTTTGTCAATAAATACCGGATTATGAATCTGGATAGCATAGGATTGGCTAATTAAACCAATTTTTTGGCAGTATTTTTACAATAAGGTTACATTTACTTTAAAACTAGCATAATTTTCTTTTTATCCTCAAAATACGATAGTATAATTGATATAAACGATAAAATAGAGAACTATAAGAGGTGTACAAATGAAGAAAATTTTTATGTGTATTGCAATGTGTTTAGCTATGTTCCTGTTCCAAAATACAGCATTTGCGGCACAAACTTTAAAAATGAGTTACGATGGGAAGACGGTTAACTATAGAGGTACAGCATATACAATAAATATTAATGATAAGGAAGTAAAAACAGATTTTCCAGGAATTGATTTCAATAAAGTAACAATGTTTCCTTTAAGAGCTGTATTTGAGCAGCTAGGTGGTAAAGTGGTCTGGACCAGCAAAACCCAGGTGATGGATATTACATATAACGGAATTAATATTCAATTTAAGAATAATAGCAATTATGCTACAGTCAATGGGAAAAAAATTCAACTCAGTGCTCCTGCAAAGAAAATCAATGATAGACTGATTGTTCCTGTTGATTTTCTAAAAAAGGTTGACGGATTAACTGCTTCTCTTGATAAAAAGAAAAATTCAATAAACATAAAAGCAATATATTCATTAAAAAATATAAGTACAAAAACTATAGATGGAAAAGATGTTATTTCGTTGGAAATTAATAAGAGCGATAAAGATTTTGATGTAATACGCCTATCAAATCCAAACAGAATAATAGTTAGCTTTAAGAATGTAGAGTCCTATAACAAAGAAAAAACAATTAATGTGAATCTTAGCCTCGTAAACACAATAAGAATTTCAAACGGTGAAGAGAACTCAACCAGGGTAGTTTTGGAAATGGAAGAAGCCAATAATGTCTCAGTAGATAAAGTAACAGGTGGCTATAATATAACAGTTGAAAAACCTCTGAATGCAGAATTTGAATATATCAACAATCAGGATAGAGTATTTTTTGCATTAAAAAAGATAAAGCTTGCAGAGGTCGGGGAAACTATCACTAAGCACTTCACAGAAGAATATGACACTGAAAACAATAGATATATAATGACAATTCCATCTGATTCTGCTATAAGTCTTGCTGAGAACAAATTTAATATTAATGATGACTTTATCGATTATATTGAAATTACAAGAGAAAAAGAAACCAATGATACAAAGTTAGTTTTTAGCACAAAAAAAGAATTCAGGTTTTTTACCTCCTATAATGAAAAATATGACAGAACAGAAATAAATCTTTTATCTCCGGCGAAAGATGACGAAATACTTGTAGTCATAGATGCCGGTCATGGGGGAAAAGATCCGGGTGCTGCTTCGGGAGATACTTATGAAAAAGATTTAAATCTTGATATAGCGTTAAGACTTGAAAAGCTTCTTAATAAAAAGAATATCAGAACTTTCATGCTTCGCGAGGATGATACATTTGTCAGCTTATATGACAGACCATATATCGCAAATGAATTAAATGCAACATTGTTTTTAAGCATACATAATAATGCTATTGATAATAAAAATATAAGCGGAACAGAAACTCTGTATTTTCCTGAAGCTACCGGAGATAATTCGTTTACAGGACAAAAATTTGCACAGGTTATTCAGAGAGCCTTAATTAGCAAAATTCAGACTGTAAATAGAAATACTGTTTCAAGACCTAATCTGGTTGTATTGAAGTACACAAATATGCCTGCAAGTCTTGTTGAGGTTGGTTTTCTTACAAATGCAACTGATTTAAAAAACTTGAAAAGAGGTACTTTCCGCCAGAATGTTGCACTGGCACTACAGGATGGAATATTAGAATCTCTTGAAAAGATTCTGAGTCTAAAAGGAAAAAACAATGGGCCTGAGACTAAAACCGATGATGGGAATATGACAACTGAAAGTAAATAGTCAGTTGGTTCAAGAGAGTTTGGGAAATAATAAAATATAAATATATAGTCTATAATTAGTTTATGGGAATTTTTTCTAAAACTAAGGAGGACTATATATGAAACGGGTTTTAAGTATTGTGTTGGCAATTATGATATTAGCTACAGGCTGTTCTTTTATTGGTCACAAGGAAGACATAAACGGTTCAGAGCCTATTATTCCAGCACTTGTACAGGATGACGATGGTGATAATGCTGTGACAGTTCAAAATATAGATGACAAAGCAGTCACTGATACTGCAGCATCTACTTCAACTGCATCTGGGGCATCCACCAGTGAAGCTACAGGCTTAACCAGCGGAGTAACCAGCAGTGAACTGCTTATTGATAATGGAGCTGGAGAAGGTTTACTAACAAATGCAGCTGATACAAATAGTGTACTTATTACGTTGTATTATAGAAATAAAGGAGGCCTGTTAGTTCCTGTAACAAGAACTGTAGCAAAGCAGGAAGGACTTGCGAAAGCAGCTTTAGGTGGCTTGATTGATGAAGCAGTAACAAGGGAACAGCTTGACTATTATGGCCTTTATCCTGTGCTTCCTAAAGGTACGAAGATAAAGGGTATGAGCATAAAGAACCAGGTTGCTATTGTAGACTTTTCAAAAGAATTTTTGAATTTTGATTCAAAGGAAGCAGAGCAACTGGCGATTGCGTCAGTTGTTTATACATTGACAGGTTTTAAGACGGTTTCAAATGTCACTATAAGAGTCGAAGGCAAAAAGGTAGAACAGCTGAGTAATGGGACAAGTTTAACGCAGATGCAAAACAGGAGTAATACATTCATAAATTCGAATGAAACAGTGTTGAAAGACGGATTTGTTAAGTATGATGCATATTTTCTTTCAGAAGAGAGCGGCAAGTTCAATTACTTAGTCCCTGTTTCGTTACAGGTACAAGATGATGAAGCAAGTGAAATCCCGGTAAGCTTGTTCGCGGAAATGAGTAAAAAGCCAGGCAATTCATATATTTTCACTTCAATACCTGAGGGTACCAAATTGCTTTCATTTGAAAAGCAAAACAACCTGGCTGTACTTGATTTTTCTTCCCAGATTAATAACTTTGGTGGGTCAGCTAAGGCAGACAGCATATTAAATCAGATATACTATACCATTAATCAAATTAATGGTATAAATAAAGTAAAGATATTGATCGACGGCAAAGAGACTGTTATGACTGAAGGAATTGAAGTTGCAGATGAAAAAGCATTGCCCGTCACTCTAAATAGATATATTGATAAATAAGTGCCGTTTAGGCAAAAATATACAAAACATATAACAATCTGCCTATTTATTTATATAAATAGGCAGATGTTTTTCAGTACATTTTAAGTTATCATAATGATTAACGGTTTCTTAGGTTAATAAATCTAAGAGATACGCCAATGGAGGAACATGATGAGGCAAGACGGAAGAAGTAATACAGAATTAAGACCGGTTAAAATAACCAGAAATTACATAAAGCATGCTGAAGGGTCTGTACTAATTGAAGTTGGAGATACAAAGGTCATTTGTACAGCTTCTGTTGAAGAGCGGATACCACCGTTTAAAAAGGACTCAGGAGAAGGATGGGTAACAGCTGAATATGCAATGCTTCCCAGAGCGACCGGGGTTAGAAATCCAAGAGACATCTCCAAACTGAAACTAAACGGGAGAAGTCAGGAAATACAAAGATTGATAGGCAGATCTTTAAGAACTATTGTAGACCTTAGACTGCTTGGTGAAAGGACAATAACAATTGATTGCGATGTTATTCAGGCCGATGGGGGGACCAGAACTGCATCGATAACAGGAAGCTATGTTGCACTTGTGGATGCATGTCAAAAACTCATAGATAATGGTTTGATTTCAAAAATGCCGGTTATTGGTTTTGTTGCTGCAACTAGCGTTGGTATTGTGAATGGAGAAGAGATTCTTGACCTTTGTTACGTTGAAGACAGTAATGCTGAAGTAGATATGAATGTGGTGATGTCAGATAAGGGTGAATTTATTGAAATTCAGGCAACGGGTGAAAAATCCAGTTTTATTAAAAAACAGCTTGATACGCTTCTTGATCTTGCTCAGTCGGGGATAGAGGATTTAATAAAAATACAGGGTGATGTTTTAAATAAATAGTGAATGTGTATTGATTAAATTTTGGGAGTTAAAATGGACAAAATAATCGTAGCAACAAAAAATAAAGGAAAAATAGCAGAAATAAAAAAAGTTTTATCAAAGTTACCTTTCGATGTTGTTTCTATGGGTGATATGGGTATAAATATTGATGTAGAAGAAGACGGTACTACCTTTGAAGAAAATTCGATTAAAAAGGCATCAGAGATTAGCAAAATTACTAATTCGATTGTAATGGCTGATGATTCCGGTATCGAAGTTGATTATTTGAACGGAGCACCGGGAATATACTCTGCCAGATTTGGAGGCCCTGAGGCATCCGATGATGATAGAAACATAAAACTCCTTGAAATGCTGAAAGAAGTTCCTTTTGAGAAGAGAACAGCCCGGTTTGTATGTGCAATAGCGGTAGTGTTCCCAAATGGTAGGTCCTTTGTTGTGAGAGGTACGTGCGAAGGATTTGTTGATTTTGAATGCAAGGGTAAAAATGGGTTCGGGTATGATCCACTATTTTTTGTACAGGAGTATGGAAAGACAATGGGAGAATTAGATGTTGAAATAAAGAATAAAATTAGCCATCGAGCAAAGGCTTTGGCTTTAATGGAAGCCAGGATGGAGAGTTTTCTTGAGTAATTGTTTTTGACAGTATGGGGGAATGACATAATGAAAGTGCTTGTAATGAGTGATTCTCATGGATATATTTCTAATGCTAAAATAGCATTAGACAGAAATCCGGAAGTTAAAATGGTTTTACATCTGGGAGATTATTGCAGAGATGCAACACAATTAACTCAGATGTACCCGGATATTAAATTTGAATATGTATATGGTAATTGTGATATTGGAATTGGAGCTATTCCGGCAGATAGGACCATAGATATTGAAGGTAAGAAAATATTTATGACCCATGGACATAGATATTCTGTAAAGTGGGATTATAATAGAATATTGGAGAAGGCAGAGTCTGAGAAATCAGATGTAATATTGTATGGTCACACCCATATTGCTAATATTGACTATGTGAATAAATTTTTGATAGTAAATCCAGGAAGTATAAGTGAATCCAGAAGTAACTTATCTGAGTCATATGCTATTTTGGATATATCAGATGGTAAGGTAAATGCTGAGCTGTATTTTATATAATTATTTTAAAAAGGTATGCAACTATAAAATTTGAATTAGTTATAAAAAATATAAAAAAATAATTCGTAATGTGTTGACAAAGTAATAGGTAGCTAGTATAATATTAAAAGTCGGCTGGCGAAACACTGATTAATGTTGAATTAGCTAGCGTTTATGCGGGTGTAGTTCAATGGTAGAACATCAGCCTTCCAAGCTGATTGCGTGGGTCCGATTCCCATCACCCGCTCCATAAAATTTAATATGTGCCCATAGCTCAGCTGGATAGAGCAACGGCCTTCTAAGCCGTAGGTCTTGGGTTCGAATCCCCATGGGCACGCCATTGGAAAGCATCAATCAATAGATTGGTGCTTTCTTGCTATGTTAAACTTTTCGGGATTCGAACCCGAGAGGGCTCGGAGCGTTAAGAAAAAGTGCTGAATGCACTTTTTTAGCTTCGAGTAGGAGCCCGGCACCGTGAGCAAAGCGAGCGGTGGGCGACGTCACAAGCATGCATAAGCATGCGTGAATCCCCATGGGCACGCCATTTGGCGCTTGTGGTGATCGGGCTGATAAGGAAGGAAAATGTTACCCAGCGATTGATACCATCGACAGGGAGCTGAAGTTATTCCGAAGCACAGTTAAACGAGCCATCGCTGACCTGGAGAAAAGTGGACATCTGCGCAAAAAACTTACTCTGTTTCTCAATAAATATCCACTAACAAAGAGCAAAAACATATGTAAATGTTTTTGATATAGGTGCAGAAAATTACTACTTATATAAATGATGAAGAGAAGAGCCGGATGCCTAAATAGGGTAAGTCCGGTTCTGGGAGGGTTTGGAATTACGAGATTCTGATTACTTAACTTGATTTTGTGGAAACATCAGCCAAATAAGGCAATTTAATGTGGACATTAGTTGTTTTTTATGCTATATTCATACCATTGAATTGGAGAAATTATATGGATAGATATGAAAAGAAACCTGTGGTCTATACCGCATATTCCAAACACTATTTCTTTGCGAAAATGCTTGTATCGGCTTATGTCCTGAATAATGGGTTCATTCCTCTTAACCCCTTTACAAACTGGGGGTATTTCATGGATGATCTGGTTGATCGCGACCTGGTTATTCGGGGTAACAATAATCTGATTTTACTTGCTGATGAGTTATGGACTTTTGGGCCGGTTGCCGACGGAGTTTTTGCCGAGGTTAAGCTTGCTAATGCGAGAAAAATCCCGGTTCGGTATTTCTCGGTAGGAAATAAGCTGTCAGATATCCGACCTGTAACCAAAAATGATCTGGTTTTTGAGGAGGAATTGCTGAATCAGTTTGAGTTGAATGAAATCTGTAAAGAGTTTTGAAATGTTGGTCTGGAGGTATAAACCGCATGCAGGTGTATGATGTACTTATTATAGGTGGTGGACCATCTGGTCTCGCTGCTTTATATAGTTTGCTATCGAAGGGTATGAATGCTTGTCTCTTTGAACGTGGTAACAGTTACATGGACAGGTTGAATAATAAAACACCTTATAATATCTCGAACGGGCTGGGAGGGGCCGGGCTGCTTTCCGACGGAAAGTTTTCATTCTCACCTGCGGCCTCATATCTTTGGGGTAATATTAAACCTGATTTTGCAAGACCGGCATATGAGAAGGTTTGTGAAATCGTAAATCGCGCAGGTGTTATTTTCCCGGAATTGAAGGATGAATGGTTTGAAATTCCACCGGAGTTTAGCGGCGTTAAAGAGTATCGTACTGTTTATGCCTCGGGAAACAAGCAAATCAGGATAGTTGATTATCTTTCAAGCATTTGTACGAATGTTAATATTAATACGGAAATATGCTCTATTAAAAAGAAAAATAATATATATATTTTAAAAGATTTGACCGGTAAAAAATATTACGGAAACAGTGTTGTTCTTGCCAGCGGAAAATATGGATCTTATTTGTTGATTGATAGTGATATCGAATGCGGATATTCCTTTAAAATTGAACTGGGAATAAGGCTTGAATGCGACTCGTCTGTTTTTTTACCGAATAAGGAAAGCTTTATTGATTATAAGCTTATCAGACATATTGACAGTTCTACCCAAATAAGGACATTTTGTTATTGCAAGAATGGTGAAGTAGTGAAATCCTTTTCAAATGGCTATTATTCCTTTAACGGAGTAAAAGCTTATTCATCGGGCATGTCAAATATAGGAATTCTGTTGCGTTCTGAAAATCCTGATAGTATTTATGCATCCGAAATGATCAATGTCATAGGTAATCCTGAGCATTCTGTAAAACCGTTTCTGTCGTGCATAAATGATTTCATCTTGATAGGTGAAGAAAGTGATCGCATCATAAAACCTTTCATCTGCAACTTGATTGACTTGAAAGACGTTTCAAAGCTGGCTTCTGCCCGTATATATTATCCTGAAATTGAATACATCGGCTCGTATCCTTCATATGAAGCAGATACACTGCGTATTCCAAATGAATCTATTTGGGTCATAGGTGATGTTTCAGGAAAATATCGCGGACTGACAGCAGCACTTCTCAGTGGTGCATATGTTGCTGAAGAAATAATACAGGAGGGGAAGTAATATGTTATTTGTATTGTCCGGACCATGGGGAGTGGGTAAAAGTGAATCCATAAAATATCTGAGTGATAACTATGGGTTTATGACTTTGATTCCCTGGTCCACAAAAATCTCTTCAGACTATTTGCGGGGCACAAAATACAATCTTTTGCTGAATAGAAATAATGGGTATAAAGAGTATACTCAGAACGAGTTAAAAGATTTGGACAATTGCTTTGTATGCCAATACCTCCGGGAAAATGAGCAGGATGATACAGCGAAACTTTCCAAGGAAGTGGGCTTCTGGTGTCAGCCATTTAAAAATGCCAATAACTATCAGGTGCTTGGTTACCGGATGTCAGAAATCATGGATGTGTCAAATCAGAATGCTGTGGTTATTGAGGCGGATACTGATGTTGCAAAGCAGTTGAAGCTGGCATCCGAGCGGGGGGTTATCGGGAGAGTCGTAAATATATTCCTGAATTATGAGACAGAAGAGTGTTTCAAAGAAAGATTGAAAAATGAGAAATCTTACATGGAATATGACCGGAAGCTGAAGAAGGTTCACCGGGAAAAAGAGATTGCTTTTTACAGGGAGAACACAAATGTGTTTGACTACTGTATAAATGGTAATTCGCTTGAAGATGTGGTGCAAGGTATTGTAAATATCACATTGAATTTCATTCGAGAAACACCCAATATGCTACATAAGAAATCAGGAATTTTGGGCCAGAGAGATATTCAATTGTCACTAAGAGCTAAAGATATTGAGATATCAATTAATCATCGTTATCAGGACTCAATAAACCGTTATCTGAAAGATACTGTTTATAAGAATGGTGAGCTTGAATTTACTTCTGTAAAAAGTTCTTCGGTAGATTTATATCTATCACCTGAATGCAAAGTACTGCGGAATATTGCCGGCAATCAGATCGATCTGGTGCTGGGTGAAGAGACAGAACTCATAAAACTGCTGAAGAACAATCATCTTACTGGAAATATTGATACAAATAAGAGTGAAAATCTTGATAGGGTTTTCCAGTTAGTGAACGATTCCAGGACGCACACTTTTAAGAATCTCTTTCAGGACTATGAGATGTCCTTGCAAGATGGAGTTGTGCTTAATCCGCAAGATGTTCTTCTTTGTGCATCTCTGGAGGAAATCAAAATCAGCGGCAATATTTTTGCTTTCATAACTTCAAAATATTCCTTTTCCCAAATCGGATTGTCGGTGACGCTAAACCAGAATATTTTACAGCCGTGTCATCGCGGTAAGGTTATGTTGCAATTAAAAAACAATTTACCGTATTCAATTGTTATATATCCTTATATGCAAATTGCTCAATGTATTTTTTTCCGGGCTGTATCGGATTCTGTGGTATGTTCTCTTCCACATGATGATTTTTCATCCCCTCGGTACGACACATCGAATGCTTTTAAAGAGCTTGAGAAAGAGATAATTAAAAGTAAGAATTGGAATGAGTTGAACAGGCAAAAACTTGAACAGGAGAGAGTTGCTGAAAATCAGATGACCAAACAGGAAAAGAGGATGGGGAGGCAGTTTGTTTTAGCAGTCATTGCTATTATAATATCCTTTTTATCTCTGATAGGAAACATTTTGATTAAGATTTTGATGCCTTGAATTTGTATCGGTGCCTGACAGAGCGTCAAGATAAGGGCGTATCATATAGTGATAAGCGTAAAGTTGAAGGGATTGAGCCTAGAAATATCTATCGGGAAGTTCAATACTGTTGTCAGAGTAGAAGACAAAATCAGTAAAGTCGTTATGCAAGAAAATACTGGCTTCCACGGGAGTGGTGACCATCAAATACAGCATGAATAGGTAGATAAAAACCTGGAGGAATTTTGGTTTCTCCAGGTTTTAAATTATGGATTAGATTGGGTGGAGGTATTCGCTATTTCTTACATGAGCTTGATTAATAATAAAAAGTAATAAACTTAATAGAAAAGAAGTCGCATACTATAATATCATCTGTTTCTGATTGATTAATAACTATATAGTTAGCTCCTACACCTAACAGTGTACCTGACTTATCTACAAGTGTTCCAGTTCCAATTAAAAACTCAACTCGGACTTTCTTGCCAATTTGGGTTCTTAGGAATCCATTCAAATATTCCAAACTTTCCAGTGTAAGCGCTTGTGGCTGACCAGTTGGAGGTATTGGAGCAAATTGACTTATGTTTTGTGATGGTTGCTGTTGCATAAAGCCTTGCTGCATAAAGCCCTGTGGAAATGTTGCACCTTGTTGAGTTCCTGGCTGCATTCCTTGCTGCATCCCATGTTGCATCCCTGGTTGCATTCCTGGTTGCATTCCGGGAATTGGTCCGGCTGGACCGGTAGGCATTCCTGTCGGCATTTCAAACGGCAGGCCAGTGCTTCCATTAACACGATACTGGTCACAGCAGTCAGACATATTATAATATGGAGCATGACGATTCTTCATAAAAATAACTTCCTTTCTGTTATAGTGAAATTTTTTTAAGTGCTGGCATACTTCTCGGTTGGTATATAAAAACAATGCTGATTTATCCTTGTTAAAAATGTACCTGTATTACCTGGAGGGAAGAAAGATCCACAGGTTGGACTGAAGGGATTGTAATACCAGAGACTGTTTACCACACCACCCAAGGTATTACCAGCTAAAGCCCAATCTGCAATATCATAATGTATATCAAGTGGAACCATATTGAATATATTTTGGGGATTATATTGTCCTCCAACTACTTCCTTGACACATGTAAATTGTCCAGCCTGATAAATGGCAGCTCTGACATCTCCGTGAAGCAATCTGAAAAACTCTCCGTAAGGGACTTTAACTCTGTTCATGACAACAGAAGCTACGGCTCTCATTCCATTATCCCCTTCGCCTCCAGCTTCACATTGTATTAATTTTGCAAATAGTTCTCTATTGGTTAATGGCATGTTTTATCACCTTTCTAATAAAAATTAGAACAATGCATTACTTATACCACTTGCATATCGTGGTAAAAGAGGAGTAATTTTTTGCTTTCTTCTTAATAGCATTATATTATTGTGATTAAAAGAATGTTACATAATATATTGAATATATTTGATTATAAATTAAGAACCTCCGTAGAATGCGAAAGTTCATGTAAATATTTAATATATGCAATTTGTTATGTTAAGTCTATACGTATCCTAAAACTTTTCTAGGAGTACTAGTAAATTTCAGTGACAGTCTTTTAGGGAATATGTCTTTTTTAATTCTGATTTTTACTTGACACAAACTCATTTTTGAAATACATTAAGTAGTAATAAATCGAAAAATTTTCTCTGATCTGATGAGTTATAAGGCTGGCATATTTACAAACTGTGAAATATTCTGATTTATCTAAGTTGTTTTGAAATATACTAAATTCTATAATTGAGGTGTGTATTTTGAAAGCAAAAGCATATAACAAATCGTTGTTAAAAATCTTCATTGCTTTATTTATATTGATGATAACCATGTTTTCCTTGAGCTATTACATATTTAAAAATTCTGTTAATGCAATTTATAATCAGATCAATGAAAACAACAGAATAGTGTTCAAAAGTGTTGTAAAGTCTTTTGATAGCTGTTTTAAGGAAATTAATAATATTATTTTCGGTTTGAATGAGCTGCCGTATAGCTCCTTATACTCGTTGGGAACTGAACCGGTGGATTATTATGAAGCGCATTTGGTGCGTCAAAAAATAGCAAGCATGATCAATAGCATCGAATACATTGAAGAAGTCATCATATTTTCCGAAAAAAGTGATTTTATCATTTCTTCGGGTGGAACCATGAGTTTTAATAGCATGATTACTTCAAAATTTAAAAGTAGCCTTTATCCACCTGAATTTTGGAAGGGCTTTGCCGGAATAAAGCACTCTTCAAAGGTGATTCCCTCTTCGGTGTATTCCGAGTATGATGTGAATACATTAGGGATAAATGCCAAAAGTGACAGTGTATCCAAAAGGAAGCTTTTGGTTGTCGTTGGAAGTAATATGGTTGAAAATTCAAAGCTAAACATTCTTGTTTTTGTCAATGAAGATAAGCTGATGAAATTTATAAATCAACAGAATATGGTGAAGGGAACCTCCTTGATGGTGCTCAATGAAGAAAAGAATATCCTTTGGAGCAGCGGAGAGGATTTAAAGAAAGAAAAACTTCAGTTAACCTTCCCAAACAATGAATTTGAAAACACTGTAAAACAGGGAAACTACCGGTATTATAATATCAGATCTGAATACAACAATTTTATTTACGTCAATCGGATTGCCTATAGCCTGGATACGATGTTCCAAACAGTTAAGGTCAACCAGATTGTTATGATTACTACGATTTTGTTAGGCATATTGATGGCGATAGGCTTTACTTTTTATTTGTATAGGCCTTTTGACAAAATTGCAAAGTTAATGGTAAATAAGGAGGGTGGAAAGGACAAGGACAAGTTTTCACAGATTTACAGAGGCATATCCATGATTCAAAATGAAAATGAAATGCTAAAAAAGCACTTGATTGATGTTGAACAGGATGTAACACGAAGTGTATTTTTAAAAATGATTGATGATGTCACCTACTACAAGAGCCTTTCCAATCAAATTGAGTCGCATTTCAAGGTGATATTTGGTAATGAAAGGTTTATGATTGTTTCCTTCGTACTGCTGCAGGATGTAGGAACGAGGAGCATTGAAGGGGATAAGGACGAATCTTCCTTCCATGATGGGATTATTTCTAAGCTAAAGGGCATTCTCGCGGCGAGGTTTCAGGATTATTCCGCCTTTTACCTGGGGAAAATGGAATATATTGCGCTTATAGCCTTCAACCAAGGAGTAAAAAGAAGTGATATTATACGGCATATCCACAAGTCCTCTGCTGATTTAAGAAAGGTTGTACAGGAAGATTATCATATCGTTGTGGCTGTTAGTAAAATTTATTCCGAAGTGAAGGATTGTAAATTCGCTTATGAGGATATTAAAACCTGCATGGCCTATCGCAGGGTTGTTCCAATCGATGAAATAATTGATTCAGAAGATATTAAATATGGGGCGGATACCTATTATCCGGTGGATTTGATTGAAAAGCTTCCGGGCTATATATTAACAGGGAACGCAAAGGAATGCAGGGAGATTATTAGTCAAGTGATTAAAGAGAATATCACAAGCAATATCAGCCGTAATAAATTCATATCCATTGTTACGAGCATTTTTAATGTGATTGTAAATACACTAAAGACAGGCGATTATGATAAGGATGAAATTGAAGACTTTGAAAAAAGTTTCTTTGATAGGACCAGTGGCATGATTATCTTTGAAGATATTCAAAGTCTCCTGAATGATATGATTCATAAGTCCATCGAAGACTTGCAGTTTGAGGATAATAAGAAAATAGATAAGAATTTTATCATGCAATATATCCATATGCACTATTCCGAAAGTCTTTATCTGGATAACATGGCGGAGATATCGGGAACAAGTCCCAAATATTTTTCCAAGTTCTTCAAAAAAGCCTTCGGGATTAATTTTGTTGACTATTTGAATAAAATTAGAATCAACCATTCAAAGGAATACCTGAAAAGCACAAACATGCCCGTCAATGAAATTGCCGAAAAAGTAGGATATTTCAATTCAAGTACATTTACAAGTACCTTTAAAAAGAATTGCGGTATGTCTCCGTCAGAGTATCGGAAAAAGAGTACAATGTAACGAGGCAACAAAATGTAAATCCACTGTATTTGGGAATTTTAAAATTTTCTTGATACGGTGGATTTTTTAAAATAAATATAGTAATTTTAGCTATTTCCACCCCTTTATTTTTTTCGCCCTGTTATAAAGCCGCTGTTTGCAAGAGTTTAAAGACTATTTAGATAATGGGGAGAATTCTAGTCTATATGCGATATCCCTTTCTTTACTCTCAAAATTATGGAGTGTAGAATGAATCCATGATGTTCCCATGGGCAATCTGAAAAACAAAAAGTAAATAAGGAGTGCAAAAAATGATGAAGAAAAGAATTGCTTTGTTAGTAACGGCATGTTTTGTTGCAACCAGTTTCCTCTCCGCTTGTACATCAAACAACAAATCCGGAGATAGCACTGCCAGCAGTACAGTCAGTCAAACATCTGTGGCTGAACAGACAGTAGTAGAAGAAAAGAATGATTACGGAGATACAGCCGGGCTCACGCTTCCTCTTACCGACAAGCCTGTTACATTGACCTGTATGATCGCAAGCACCTTCCCTGACAGGGAAAAGACCTTTGTAATGCAGGAGCTCGCAAAGAGAACCGGGGTCAGCCTGGATATGCAGGAAGTGCCTAACAGCCAATTTGTGGAGAAACTTAAGGTTATGGTATCCTCCGGTAAATTGACGGATATAGTTTCATGGCTAAATCTTAATGATACAAATAAAATTGGTATTGAAGGTGCACTGGAACCAATTAATCAGCATCTAGACGAGTTGCCAAATTTCAGAAAAATCTATACTGAAAACCCGGCAAATTCATGGGTTATGAAGTCTTATACCGCAGAGGACAATAACCTTTATATGTGGCCGACGTACAAACTCCAGCGTAATGTAAACCATGGGTTTATGTACAGAAAAGATATATTTGATAAATATGGCATCAAGGAATGGACGAACACAGAAGAGTTCTACCAGGCGCTGAAAAAGCTGAAGCAGGAAGTTCCCGATTCGATACCTTATGTATCAAAGACGATGGATTTCATATTCCAGGACTGGTCCTTTGGTTGGGGGATTGGAAATGACCTGCAGTTCCCGATGTATTATGATGAAAACCAGAAAACATGGAAGATGGCAGGTGCACAGCCTGAATGGAAGGATATGCTGGATTTCATGAAGAAGCTTTATAATGAAGGGCTCATGGATCCGGAATTTATCTCCTCAACACCCACAGCCTTTACTGAAAAAATGACTTCAGACAAATCCTTTGTTACCTTTGACTGGATTGGCAGAATGGAAATGTTCTATCAACAGGTAAAAGCTCAAAATCCCGATTACAATTTGAGATATGCAAATCCTGTAGGTCCTGTAGGTAAGATCAGAAAGCTGCCTGAAGTTGGCGGGGAAGGATTTTGTGTGCCTAAGGGTGATAAGAGTTTGATAGCATTGAAGCTTTTGGATTACTGGTCTAGCCCTTCGGGAGCTCGTCTGATGACCATGGGTATGGAAGGTGAGACCTTCAAGAAGGATGCATCCGGAAATATTTCATACATTGATATCGAAGAGCCGGTAGATATCAACAAGCTTCAGGAAAAATACGGCGCGTTTTTACAAGGTACATATTTAACCGTAGATCCTGAGAGCGTTTACTTCAAGTTTACCGAGAAGGAAAAGGAAGCTCAGGACAAAATGGTGAACAACGGAAAAATTTCTGTTCCGGATCCAATGTTGAAATTTAACGCCGAAGAAAGAGAAGTTATCAATGAGATGCTTGCACTGGTCAAAAAGGAAGTGAGCG
>CAYQCA010000025.1:0-21778 GCA_964415835.1 uncultured Clostridium sp.
AATTCGAAGAGGAAGTAAAAGCAATCGATAAAAAGATAATATTCCTTCAAAAAATACTGATTTTCTGGCTTTGTTAAAGAAAACAGCTGTTTTTGCAGTAAAACAAAAGAGAAATCATGTTTCACTGACAGTATGGAGCGGTGGTAATGAATTGACAGATGAAAACGGAATCCCTGCTACATATGAAGACAGTAATATAAGAATGTTAAAGGAAATTGTAGAAAAGTATGATCCGGATAGATTAATGCTGCCTACATCGGCTTCTGGACCTTTGGAGTTTATTGATATAGGGAAACCGGGTTGTAATCATGACGTACATGGACCATGGAAGTATTCCGGAGTAGAAAATCATTACCATTTATATAATATTTCAGATAGTCAGCTTCATAGTGAATTTGGATGTGACGGTCTTTCTGCCAGAAGTTCGCTAGAGAGATTTATGGGTCCTCAGCATTTAAAGGTGACTAATATGGATGAAGATCTCGTTTGGCGTCATCATGGTGAATGGTGGGATACTTACCAAAGGGATGTAGAGATATTTGGGGAAATAGAAAGCCTGGATAATTTCACAGCATGCAGCCAATTTATCCAGGCTGAAGGTTTGCGGTATGCATTGGAAGCCAATCGCAGAAGAGCTTTCCAGAACAGTGGAAGTATTATTTGGCAGTTTAATGATCCTTGGCCAAATGTATCCTGCACATCATTGGTGGATTATTATCGTACTCCGAAGCTGGCATACTATCGTGTTAGTGATGCTTACAGAAGAAATCATGTTTCACTAAAATATGATCGCTTGATTTACACTAAAGAGGAACTTATGACGGCTAGTGTATTTGTTCACATGGATGGAGGAATCGAGCCTGGCCATGTAACCGCAAAAATTATAAATGCAAAAGGGCAATGCTTGTATGAAAATTCCTATAAGGTGAAAGGTGAAAATCAAATCTGTCAGCAAGTGGGTAATATAGAATGGAAGGTACCAGAAAATTCCGATGGTTTCTTTGTGAAACTGGGGCTAGAAACAGAAACCCAAAAAATCGATAATACATACTTGTTTTTTACCGCAACTGAGAAGAATTTAAATGTTAGGCAAGAGCTAGTCCAATTATTGATAAAGAAATATTGGAACTCAAAATAAATAAAAGTGTCCGTTTTATGTATGGAGGGATTGAATGAGAATGAGAAAGTTGGTGTCTTTTATGTTAGCGATGACCTCTATTAGCATGATGTGCGCCTGTTCGATATCACCAGAGTCGGCGAGAAAAGAAGTTACAGAACTTACTGTAAGTAATGATAAGCCAGATTCAGGGACTCCTCGACTAGTAAAAGTAACACAGGATTCAGAAGATATCCCTATTGCCTCATATGATGTAACACAATATGGGGCTAATGGGGAAGATGAAGAAGATGATGCGCCAGCCTTTCAGAATGCAATGAACGATGCTGAGAAAGCTGGAGGTGGCGTTGTATTTGCCCCTGCCGGAAATTATACCTTCAGAATAGAGCTTGTATTACCACAGAATGTTACACTTCGTGGAGATTGGAAAAGCCCTGAACAGGGAGGTCTGGGACAGGGAACTATCCTTAAAATATACACTGGTAAGGGAAAAGAAAATGATACTCCATTCATTACATACAAAAGCGGGTCTACGTTGAGAGATTTGACACTTTGGTATCCTGAACAGGATGATATAAACAATATTCAGCCTTATCCATGGATGACTAAAAGCGATAAGGATAATGGGTATTATGGAGGTAATTTTTTTAACCTTACTGTCATCAATGCATTTAAAGGTTTTTATATTGCTCCTAATAATGGACATTACTTGCGGAATATATATGGTACTTTTCTGAAGGAAGGTATTTATGTAGACCAGGTATACGACATCGGCCGGCTGGAAGGGATCTCAATGAAGCCAGAATACTGGGCTGATAGCGGTCTGGGAAAAACACCTTCTCGTGAGCAGGTGAGCAAGTATCTTAAGAAGTCGGCTATCGGACTTTTGTTATATAAATCTGACTGGGAATACATCTATGATATTAAAATGGAAAGTTATCAAGTGGGTATACTCTTCGATTCAGTCGGCAAAGGAAGTTTCAATGGACAAATTTACGGTCTCAATATTCAGGATGCACAGGTAGGTATGCAGATTAACAGTATGAGTGATATTGGAACAGTGGTTAGCGCCAGCCGTATCCATGTATCAGGGGATAACAGTATGGCAGTTTATGGTACACGAGGGTTTATAGGTTTTGAAGCTGTATTGTTTAATACCTGTACCTTTAGCGCACCTGATGGCAGGAATGCCTATCTGGAAGGAGATGGAGTATTAAACTTCAATCACTGTACATTTGAAGATTGGAAAAAGGGAAACTATTCTATTACTGCCCAAGCAGGCTCGGTGACAGCAACAGCTTGCAACTTTAAGGCAGATAAGGCTGAGATTAGATTAGATACAGAGGTAACCTCGGCTAATATTTATGCAAATGAGTTTCAAGGAAATACACCTGAGATAACTGTAAAGACTAAACATAAAGAAGGCGTTTTTGTAGATATAGATTCTGCAAAACCTTCCAGCATTCCGGCAATGCCTCAGATTCCTCTACAACAGCCTGAATATCCTCGACCGGATAACGGTGCTATATTTAACGTGAGGGAGTATGGAGCTGTTGCTGATGAAAAGACCGATGATACGGAAAGCTTTCAAAAAGCATTGAGTGCTGCTAAAAAAATCGGAGGAACAGTATATGTACCTGCCGGAAGGTATCGGCTGGAGGGTACACTTACCATACCTAAAAATGTGGAATTACGTGGAGCTTCAGATGGACCAAAGCATTATGGAGTAGAAAATCGAGGAACTGTACTGGTGTCATACGCCAATGAAGGAAATGAAAATGGCACACCATTTATTTCTCTGGGTAAAAAGGCAGGAATAAGGGGATTAAGTATTTTCTATCCAAATCAACATTATAAAAACGCTATTAAATATCCGGCTACTATTAAGACCGAAGGCAAGAATGCTTATATCATAGATGTCACAATTCCAAATGCCTATACAGCAATTTATATCACTCATCCGGGCTATGACTTAAGGTACATAAGAGGCATGGGACTAAAAAGATTTATTGCTATTGAAGAATCCATAGAACAAGGTAGTATTTTTAATAAATTGTTCAAGAAAGATAAGAATGATATTGCTGGCGGGTACATAGAAAATATGATGTGTACGGTAGGGGATTGGCAAGATGGACTAAGAGAAGAGAATGCACCTCCAAAAGACTGGTGGAAGAATATGCCCGCCAGTATGTCTACTGCAATTGAAATCAACAATTCTTCTCATGTAAGCTTGTTCAATAACTTCAGCTTCGGAATGGCATATGGTGTTGTAGTTAAAGGAAATTCCTCAGACATTAATGCACTCGGGCATGGAGTGGATGCATCACTGCAGTCTATTGTGCTGGAGGGAAATGGACAAAACTTGAACTTTATCAATAACCAGTTGGTGGGAGTAGAATCTTACCTCTATACAAAACCTTCCTTCGAAGGAACTGCTGCCTTCTATAATTCACTTTCATGGGGACCTGGTGGAAAAGTGATGCTGGATGGAAAGGGAGAGGTCAAACTTCAGCAATGGAAGTCTACAACGGCACCATTCCTGATTAAAGGAGGTACTGTATGGATAGACAGTTCATTACTTCATTCAACCTCTGACCAGGTGATAGTGGAGGAGACAATGGAAAGAGCTTCTCTTAAGGTTAATACTGGTAACAATATAGCTTTTGGTATAAGCACATTGGGCAAAGATATCAAAGGAATAGAAATGCTTAGCAATATTTCTAAATAAATATTCACACAATGTCGAAAAGGGCGGTATTTATATGATATGCAAAATTGTGATTAAGTATCTAAGTTTGCTTATAGGGTGCAGCATTTTTCTTATGTCTTTTGCAGGTTGTAGTCAAAAGTCAGATGAAAAAAAGGAAGCAATAAATAGTATAACATACTCAAAATTTGAGTGGAAAGATCAACTCCCCGAGCAGGGAAAAGTACTTACTCAAGAGGATGTTTCGCTAACAGATGAGAAAAACGTACTCTTTCCGGAATCAGTAGTAAGTCAGGGCGATGCATCACGAGTTGCAAATGTCATGAAAAAGGCTCGAAATGGAGAAGATATTACCATTGGTTTTATTGGTGGATCCATTACAATGGGGAGTTCGACCACCAGGTCAGAATATAGATATGCAGATCGGGTAGTGCAGTGGTGGAAGGATAAGTATCCTAATATCAAAATCAGAACAATCAACGCAGGGATTGGCGCAACAGATTCTATTCTGGGAGCTCATAGAGTACAAAAGCAGTTGCTGGTGTATGAGCCTGATTTCGTAGTGGTAGAGTTTGCTGTTAATGATCCTAATAGTGAACTGGCCGGCCGGACTTATGAAGGCCTTGTTCGCCAGATCCTCCAATCAAAGAATACTCCTGGTTTGATGCTGCTTTTCATGATGTCGGAAAAAGGCGCTAATGTGCAAGAAATTCACCAGAAAGTGGGGGAGCATTATGCTTTACCGATGATCAGCTACCGAGATGCTCTATGGCCCGCGGTTGAAAAGGGATATATAGAATGGAAAGATATAATGGCAGATTTTGTACATCCTAATAATAACGGGCACTTTTTGACAGCAAAATTTGTCACAGGTTATTTGGAAGCAGTGTACAATAATTTGGATGACTCAATTGTTAAGTATGCTATAGCAGAGGTCAATTCACCGCTATATACTGTTTTATATACAAACACTCAGTTACTAAAAAGTGATGATATTCAGCCTGTCTCCTTAGGTGGTTGGGAACCTGGATTGACGTATTTATTTACCCCGGGTTGGGTTGCAAAAGAGAAAAATAAGCCGATCATATTTGAATTAGAGGGAAGTAGTCTGGGTATTGTATATAAAAAATTCAATACTTCCAATATGGGCAAAGTCGAAGTAAAGGTTGATGACAGACCTCCAGTAATTTTAGATGGATATTATGAGGTGGTGAATCAGGGGTATGCTCACTCAGTTATTGTTGCAGAAGATTTAAGTCCTGGAAAGCATCGTATGGAAATTACTTTTCTTGAAGAACATAATCCCAATAGTACGGGAGAAGTATTTGAGTTATCTGCGCTATTGGTAGCTAAATAGGTTAATGGAATTTAATACAAATGAAGAATACTACAGTTCTTTTTAGCAGTGTTACATCACAACAGATAGCCTTCCCAAATTATTGAGAAGGCTATTTGAATATAGTCGGCGAAGTCGATCTTTGAATAGCGAGGAGGATTTTTATGAAATCAAAGTTACCTATGAAAGTGTGTGGCATCTTTTTGGCAATAATTCTTGGGATACCCTTACTTCCAATTATGCCAATCCAGGCATCATCTCTGTGGTTAGACAACTGTGATACAGTTTCAGGCTGGGCCTCGGATAATCAATTGACCATTGATACTGCAGACAAACGTCAGGGAGCTTCTTGCCTGACAAGCAGTGGAAGTGGAACGGTACAATTTAGCAAAACCTTTAATTCTGCTATGAATACAGGTGTTACAGTGAATGAAGGAGCAATCCAATTCTGGTATTATGTATCGGATATTAGCAAGTTCAACGCAGAGGGGCAGGTGGAGATTTCAAGCTCCGGCACTTGTGATTTGAATGAATATGCGTGGGATATTGCGACACAGATCAAGCCTAATTTGATGAATGGGTGGAATTTGGTTACTCTCCGGTTAAATGAAGCCTATGTTGTAGGCTCACCTGACCTCAATGCCATCAACTGGTTCAGAATTTATCAATATGTTAACGGTACTATCACTTCAAAACTGGATGATATTAGGTTTATCAGTGTACCGGCCCCGGTAAGCCCAAATCCGGCACCATCTCGTAATCCGGTACCTAGGGTGGCAAACACAACCCTTAGTACAATGGATGTACCGGTCGTCATTTATGATGTCACCGAATATGGTGCAATAGCCAATGATAATATTGATGATACATTGGCGTTTCAAAATGCTTTAAATGATGCAGGTTATGTGGGTGGCGGGGCTGTTTTTGCACCAGCGGGAAAGTATAGGATAGATGGCAACTTAACTGTTCCAAAAAATGTAACGTTGAGGGGAGATTGGAAAAGCCCTGATGCTGGTGGCCTGGGTAATGGGACTATCCTCATGGCATATGCAGGAAGAGGGAATGCCGGTGGAACCCCATTTATCCAATACATGCTTACATCGACGGTGCGAGATCTTAGTATCTGGTATCCTGAGCAAAATGACGTAAACAATATTGTTGCATACCCATGGACTATCAGTAGTGATCAATATAACGGTTATCAAGGTGGAACCCTTTACAATCTTACACTGATCAACTCTTATCAAGGAATCAGGCTAGATAACAGTTCAGCTCACTATGTTCGCAATGTATATGGTACGCCTTTGAAACAGGGAATAACCCTTAATCGCATTTTCGACATTGGAAGGCTAGAGACAGTGAAGTTTGATCCGATTTACTGGGTGAATTCTGGATTGGGGAGCCCGATAGCAGAAGCATCTTTACGTACATATTTAAGAAATAACGCTATTGGAATAGCTTTATACCGCTCTGACTGGGAGTACATCTATGACATTCAGTTGGATGGATACGGTACCGGAATGCTTATCGATTCAAACGTAGACGGTTTCTTTGATGGACAAATGTGGGGACTGAGGTTTGAAAACAGCAGAGTTGGCATTCAGATAAACGACATAAATGAAGTCAGTGTAGTGATTAGCGACAGTTATGTACATACAAGCGGTCAAGATGGTATATCCGTGTATGGTGCAGCCGGGTTGTCAGGGTATGAAGCTGTAATGTTTAACTCCTGCACTATTAGTTCTCCTGAAGGTACACCGGTATATCTAACAGGATCAGGTCTTTTGAATTTTAACCACTGTACGTTTACTGACTGGTCGGTGGCTCAATATGCAATTAAAGCAGTGTCAGGGTCTATTGTGGCTGAAGGTTGCTACTTTCAAGCTGATAAACCTGATATCCGTCTGTACTCAGGCGTAAGTTCAGCTACTGTCCTAGGTAATTCATTTGCAAATAATAGCCCCAATATCACTAATCAAAGTTCAGGAGATATTAAGATAGACAATATTACATTAACTCCGACTGCAATTCCTCAAATGCCTACTGCTGAACCAGCGATGGGTACATTTAGAAAGCCAGCCTCAAATGCACTTTATAGCGTTAAGGACTATGGAGCAGTAGGAAACGGAATTGCAAATGATACCTCTGCTTTCCAGACAGCTTTAAACTCGGCAGGAGCGACAGGCGGAACTGTATATGTACCTACTGGAAGATATAAAATTACCGGACATCTGAGTATACCCTCCAATGTTGAACTACGAGGAGTTAATGATGGGCCTCACCACTATGGAATGAGCAACTATGCTTCTGTTTTGTTGGCATATGAGAACTTTAACAACCCAAACGGAACAGAATTTATTGCACTTGCCTCCAATGCAGGCATCCGTGGACTGAGTGTATTCTATCCTAACCAGGTCTACGATAATGTAATAAGTTATCCTGTAACTATTAAAGGAAACGGTACGGGGTGCTATATAATTGATGTATCCATACCAAATGCATATACAGCTATCAAAATAACTGGTGGTAACTACTATATCAATTATGCCAGGGGAATGGGACTGAACAAGTTCATTGACCTAAGCGGAGTAACCTCTGCTGGATATATCATGAACATTATGAATACTGTAGGAGACTGGCAGGATAGTGTTCAGGAGTTTAGAGAGTTTAATGCACCGCCTTCCAACTGGTGGCAGGTAGAACCGTCCAGCTTTGCAACAGGAGTAGAAATTAGCAATAGCTCTAATGTGAATCTATTCAACAATTTTACATTTGGAGTAGGATATGGTTTGAAGATAAATGGAAGTTCCTCAAATATCATAAATCATGGATGGGGTACCGATAATTCTGAGCGAGCTATTGTACTGAATGGCCCTATAGAAAATGTTAACTTCATGAATACACAATTGGTAGCCATTGGAGGCGGTAACAAAAGATATCTTCAGATAGAAGGAGACTTTACCGGGAACGTAAAATTTTTCAATACTCTGGCATGGTCATGTAGCTCGGGAGTAGAGGTTAATGGTAGTGGAAATGTCATGTTGCAACAGTGGAAGTCTACTACCGGTTCCATGTGGCTTAGCGGTGGAACTGTATGGCTGGATGGATGCTATCTCCACGGCGGTTCCAGTCAAGTTATATTGGCAAGTACATTAGCAGATGCCAGTGTATTTGCGAATGTAGGGAACACCAACTCTTTTAACGTTACAAACAATAAGAATGATCCGGATGTCTGGATGAATATAAGAAAATAGAAGTATAATTAAAAGCGGCACTGATATTTTCTCTATGAGGGGATATTAGTGCTGCTTTTTTAATTAAGTATTTAAAAATAAATAGTAAAACGGCGGGATGCATTGGAAATCAATCTTTCATCTAAAATATTTGCTTACTGTGTTAAGCTTCTGGTCATAAAAGGAAAAGGATTCTATGAATATACCAATTTCTCCAAAAAAGTGGTTAATTTCGCCATTAGAATAAAATAGTAATTTTTTTTGCTATTATGAAGATAGGCTTGTAATTAAAAAATTATTGGGGGTATTTTCTAGTGAAAAATAATAAGATTATTAGTATCATTGAAGTATGTTTAATTACTTATTCATTAGAGGTCCAATTGCCATGAAAAAGTATATACACCTTTATCAATGCAAGCCTGGAGATGTAATTGTATATGATGTATATGATCAATATGGATTTCTTATTGCAGCAAAAAATACAGTAGTTAGTGAATATATTATAAATAGACTAAATATCTTCAACATAAGACAATTATCGGTGTATGAGTTTAATGGATATGGGTGAAAAGCAATGAAAGAATGTTTTTATAGGTTTGCTCCACTTGTGCTTTTAGTAGGTGGTGCCGGAATTTGGCTTACTGCATTCATTGTTGATGACAAAATAAGTTTGAAAATAGTGTTAATTTCCTGTATATTAGTTCAACTATTTATGCTTTTATACTGTGGCATAATTATACAGAAGCTTTACCGGCAGGCAAATATAGATAGCTTGACAGGTATATGCAACAGAAGATATTTCTTTGCAAAAATATCGAAAATCTTAAGAATGAAATTGCCTGTGTCTTTAATGATGATAGATGTTGATAATTTCAAGAGTATTAACGACAAATACGGGCATGAATCAGGTGATGAGGTATTAAGACAGTTAGCGACGATAATAAACAATAATACTAGAAGTACAGATATTGTTGCCCGATTAAGTGGAGATGAATTTGTAGTTGTACTTCCGCTAACCAATTATGAAATCGTTTTGAAAGTGGCCCAAAGGATTAGACAAGCTATTGAAAGTACGCCACTTAATGTAAACTCTTATACTGTTAAGACGACTATAAGTATAGGAATAGTAACAACAACACAACCAATACAAACTGACTGTTTTTTAAAATGTGCTGATGAATCATTATATAAAGCCAAAAAGATAAAGAATTCAATTGTGGTTTATGAATAGTTTATTTCAAAATAGGACAAAAGCTTTTAAAATAAAAGATTAAATCTTAAAAAAGGGTAACAAACATTGTTATCCTTTTTTTGTATTTTTTTATCAAAATATTATGCTATACTATATTCGAGACTTATTCAAAAGGGAGGCTCTTTCTTATGCCCATTGAAATTGGCATCTGCGATGACAGCTCTGAAGATATAAAACTTCTGTCGGAAGCTTTGTACGCGTATGATCCCACTTTTAAAATCAAAAATTATAAAGATGGACAATCTCTTCTTGAGGACTGTTGCGAGCATAGAATACTTTTTGATATTATCTTTCTGGATATTTACATGCCTGGTTTGAATGGAATTTATACAGCCAGAAAAATTCGTTCGCATAATAGAGAGGTAAAAATTGTTTTTGTTTCTTCAAGTAATGACCATTACCCGGAGGCCTTTAATGTTTTTGCGTTTAATTATATACTTAAACCTATAAGCCGGGTTAAGCTGAACTCCATTCTTGATCAAGCACTTATTGAAATTAAAGGGGAACGAAAAAAGCAAATCAGTTTCAGTTTTAAAGGCATAACATATCGGGTTTTTTGCAGGGATATTTTGTATCTTGAAAGTCGGGATAAAATAATATATTTATTCATGGAAGACGGAAATAAGCTTCAGTGCTATTCAAAACTCGATGATATGTTGAAACAATTACCTGAAGAGTCGTTTATCCGTTGCCATCAGAGTTTTGCAGTTAATATTCACCATATTACAGAGATGGCTGAAAACTCTTTCCGTATAGGCTCTGCTTTTATCAGTATATCAAAAAAACATCTTAAGGCTGTAAAGGAAAAGTACTTTTATTATCTTTTTACACACATAGATTGTAGGGGAGAATAGGATGGTAAAAAATAAAGGGTCGGATTGGTTTCTAATTGCAGGTCTCATTCTAGCGATATTTTTTATGAATTTACCTGTTGCCTATACATATTTTTATCATAATATCACAGGTATGCCAAAATCAATCAACGGTAGCATAGATTTATCTGCTATTAATATAGGTGACGGAAAGATTTATTTGGATGGGGAATGGGAGTTTTATTGGAACCGCTTTATTGTATCCGAACCTGAGAGCCTTTCAAAACCGGATTTAATAATTAATGTTCCTGATTCATGGTCAAATTATAAGATTGATGGAAGTTATTTGACAACGCAAGGATATGGGAGCTATAAACTGAAACTGACAAACTATGAGTATAGCAATTCAATCACATTGTGTGTTCCGGACCTTGGCGGTGCATATCGTGTTTTTATTGATGGTCAACTGGTTGCTAAAAGCGGTACTGTTTCCAAAATTATTGACAAGATATTTACAGTTCCTAAAGCAGATTTATATCCGCTGGTACTTTCATCAGATAGTGCACACGAAGCTGTAATAGAAGTAGCAACAACCCGATTTTCAGGACTCTATATGACTCCGGTTTTATGCGACTATAATCAAATTATTAGTGCAAATAGTAACAGAAGTGCTGTTAGGTTTACACTTTTTGGAGTTGCTATATTTTCCTTTGTTAGTCTGATAGTAATGTATATTGTGGCAGTCCGAAGAAAGCTGCATTCTTTCTGGCTTCCGATTATGATTTTCTGTATATTGATACGTATCATGCTAACAACTGAATTTTACAGTGTATGGCAGCCTGTTCTATTTTTTAATCTCTCTTATGAATCAACAAATGAAATAATGTACTTCACTACCTTTGTAATGAAATACCTGCTGATCTTCCTTTTGCAGGAGCAGAGTGGTATTAAATTCAATAAAAGAGAAAAGATTGGATTCCTGGCATATTATATTTTGCTATATCTTGTATATTTGCTTGTACCCCAGAGAATCTACAATCATTATCTTTCTGTAATAATACCGATGTTTACCTATGTTCTGGATTTTTATCTGTTCTTTAAAATTTATAAGGGACGACAGACTATGAAAAAATTCGGGATAGTGATTTTTTGGGGAGCAATCCTTGTTATAGCCGGGCTAACCATAGATAGTTATTATATAAATGGAAAAATATTTATTAATATGTCTTTATCGCTCTTACTGTTTTTTACGGTTTTTGCTCTAATAATGAGCTTTATTTATGCGATGCGTAGTGTTGACCTTTATGACGATTTTACAAAATCAGACTCGAGATTGAAGCTTGCAAATAGTCAATTAGCAATGCAGAAAGAATACTATTCTGCTCTAAGTGAGCAAATGGGTGAAATTCGTGAAATAAAACATGACATTAGACACTTTATAAGGACATTGGGCAGGCTTGCGTCGGAGGACAGATTTGATGAGCTAAAGGTATTTTTAGAAGAATATAGCGAAAAAACAGAAACAGAGAAGCTCCCGGTGTTTTGTGAAAATGTTATAGCTAATTCTATAATCGGGTATTATTGTCTGCGGGCAAAAGAAAGCGGGATTACATTTAAAAGCCGCTGCGACATTGTTAAGGCTGATATTCTCAGTGACAGCGATCTCTGTATTGTTCTGGGAAACTCCCTGGAGAATGCTGTACACGCTTGTAAGCAAATTGAAAATGGTGACTTGAAGTTTATAACCGTTGAGGTTGCAAAATTAAAAAGACAATGGCTGTTAAAAGTAAAGAATTCATACTCCGGTATCATTACAATCAAAGATGGACGTTTCATATCATCAAAGGGTGAAAATTTGCATGGCCTGGGTATTAGCAATATAAAGAAGGTTATTGAGTCATACGGAGGATTTGTAAAAATAGAATATAATGAAAATGAGTTTACACTTATGGCGGCAGTCCCTGAAAAAAATTATACTAATTTCGAGAATATATAGTTAAGGCATTCCACTTTAATTCATTAGAAAGCGTGATTTACTATTGTGAATAATATGCTATAATATGGTTGATTCGTATGAATAAAGGAGCTAAAATGAGAGAATTAACCAATATAGAAGAGAAAATTTTGGATAGAGCATTATATTTAATAGGTAAAAATAGGTCCTGCAATATCTCAATAAGAGCTATAGCAAAAGAGGCAAATGTAAATGTTAGTGCCATAAATTATTATTTTCGTACAAAAGAGGAAATGCTTAGACAAGCAAAACAGTTTTTCATTAATAATACACTTGCTATTTCCTCTATAATGGACGATGATAGGTATGATGATGAACAAAAGCTGATTTTAGCTGCCAATGAGACAATGGAATATACATTAAGGTTCCCTGGAATAACGGTATTATTAAGAGAAGCCTCGAATATAGAAATTCCTGATGATATTTCTAAGGGAATTCTACAGTCATCACAAGAAATGCTTGAGAAGATGAGTATCCTACTACGTAATATTATCAAGGGTGACAGCGTGAAGTGTAAATACAGACAAACGATTTTTGTATCTTCTATTGTATATCCCGTTGAAAATAATGATGTTATAAATTTTGATGAAACTATCATAAACAGCAAAGAGCACAGAATTGAATATATTAAATATTTAATAAGAGCATTAAAAGCTGACTAAATTGAACTAAGTTATTTGAAGACTATTTATGAGTAGTCTTTCTTTTATGACAAAATTAAAACAAACTGTTTAAAACATATTGATTTAAACTAATCTGTATTTTATAATATATTTAACCATTAATGATTCATTTGATGGCTGATTTGCATTTTATAATGTTAATAAAATAACAATTATTTTAGGAGGTTATCATATGGCATTTGACAGACTTTTTAGTCCTATAAGAATCAGAGGGTTGGAGTTAAAAAACAGAGTGGTTTTCCCGGCTATGGGAACAAAGATGGCTACGGAAGACAAATTTGTTAATCAGCAGATTATTGATTATCATGTAGCCAGAGCTGTAGGAGGTTGTGGTTTAAACTTTACAGAAGTATGTTCAGTCTATGCTCCGGCTTCACCAAGAAAGTTTCTTGCTATTTGCGATGATAAATACATTCCCGGGCTTAAAGCTCTGGCAGATGCAATTCATGACGCAGGTGGTAAAGCCGGTGTTCAGCTTTGGCTAGGTGGCACGGCTGCAGCACATGGAGATCCTGGGCAGATGATGGTTATTCCAAGTCCGATGCCAATACCCGGAACAGATTATACTATTCCTGGTGCCAGTATTGAAACACTGAAGGAGACAGTCAAAGCCTTTGGTGAAGGAGCCAGAAGGGCTGTTGAAGCAGGTTATGATACAGTAGAGTTTCACGCTGGCCATAACTATACTCCTCATTCGTTTTTAAGTCCCTTTTTCAATAAAAGAACAGATGAGTATGGTGGTGACTTAAAAAACCGTGCAAGATTTTTAATTGAATGTATTGAATCCATCCGTGAAAACATACCTGAAGATATGCCGTTATTTATGCGTCTGGATGCACATGATGACTACCTGGAAGGTGGATTGACCATTGAAGAGGTTATAGAATTCTGTAAAATGGCCAAAGCTGCCGGAGTGGATGTATTGGATGTATCCCGTGGCAATTTTTCCTCTGCGGCAATTAAATACGAGGTTCCGCCTGTTGACTTGCCAAGGGGCTTCAATGTAGAAAATGCAGCGAGAATTAAGAAAGAAACAGGCATGATTACAGTCGCTGTTGGGAGAATAAATGATCCTGCTCAAGCAGACCAGATTATTGAGAGTGGTAAGGCTGATATGGTTGTAATGGGCCGTGCTCAGCTTGCAGATCCACAATTTTGTAATAAGGCTCAAGTGGGAAAAGTTGATAGTATTGTTAGATGCGTGGGATGTAATCAGGGTTGTTATGATAGCTTTGTATCAACCGAAGTACCTTTTATAAATTGTATGCGAAACCCGGCAGTGGGCAGAGAAGCAGAATATGCACTTATAAAAACTGATACGCCAAAGAGTGTTTTAATAGCAGGTGGTGGAGTTGCAGGGCTTGAAGCAGCAATGATTTTAAAACGCAGAGGGCACAATCCCATATTGTGCGAGGCTTCGGACTCTCTTGGAGGACAATTTGTACTTGCCGGCGCTGCCCCAAGAAAAGAAGAAATGAAAGAAGCTGCTATATCGATGGGAGAACAAGCTATAAAAGAAGGTGTTGAAGTTAAGCTTAAAACCCCTATAACACCGGAGCTTATTAATGAAATAAGGCCGGATGAAGTTATTATCGCAATAGGTGCTGCTCCAATGAGTTTAAACATTCCAGGAGGAGATTTACCCAAAGTATCAAACTCGCATGATGTACTTTCTGGCAAAGCTGAGGCTAAAGGTAAGGTTGTAGTTGTAGGTGGAGGGCTTGTTGGACTTGAAGTGGCCGAATACCTTCATGGGAAAACAGATGAAATAACTGTGGTTGAAATGCTTGATAAAGTGGCTAAGGACATAGGACCACTGCGTAATATTTGTATTATGGAAAATCTATATGTATCAGGTATTAAGACAATAACGAATGCAAAATGCATTGAAATAAAGGAAAATGCCGTTATTATTGATAGAATGGGTAATCTGGAAGAGATTGCCTGCGATTCGGTAATTATTTCTATTGGGGCTAAAGCACGGAACTTTGATAGTATAAGTTCATATTGTAAAGAGCACGGGATACCCTGCCATGTGATAGGTGATGCAGTACGTGCACGCAGAGCACTTAATGCTGTTGCTGAAGCTAATGAAATAGCAAGAAAAATATAGAGGGTAAAGTAAAACGGTCGGATATCTAACTTATTAATCCGACCGTTTACCCTGCCCTGTCTAGGCAGTTTACACAATTACTACTATTCAACTATGTCTTTCCTCTTACTTTCCATTACCTAGATCTTAGCTTACTACTTAAAGCCTGTGTTTGAATAACTACTTTACTTCAAATCTTAGCTTTACTACTTTAAGCTTCTGGTGGTATCAATCCTTTCTTGGTAATTTTATTTTATCAACCGCTGGATCCTTAACGGTTGTATTTATTACTTACCACCAAAGAAAAAGTTTAAACATAAAATTAAAAAATTTTTTAAAATTTTTTGTTTAGTAGATGTATTGTTGGTATAATAACGAGGGAGTGGAATGTTAGCTCTGTTGAAACACTTATGAACATGGAGAGGAACACATCTTGAAAATAGGAAATGTTGAAATAGAAAATAGAGTTTTTTTGGCACCTATGGCCGGTGTTACAGATATGCCATTTCGCATTCTTTGCAAAGAGCAGGGCTGCGGATTGGTTTATACTGAAATGGTAAGTGCAAAGGGAATGCACTATAACGATGATAAAAGTATGCAGCTTACTCTGCTAAATGAAAAAGAGAAGCCCGGTGCAGTTCAGATATTCGGATCAGATCCAGAGATAATGGCGGGAGTGACTGCGAAGCTGAATAAATCTGATGCAAGTATTATTGACATTAATATGGGATGTCCGGCACCGAAAATAACAAAAAACGGTGAGGGAAGCTCTTTGATGAAGGAGCCCAAACTGGTTGGTGACATAGTCAAGGCCGTTGTAGCGGTTTCTGAAAAGCCTGTTACAGTTAAAATACGTAAAGGCTGGGATGAGTCGCGGATAAACGCGGTTGAAATAGCTCAAATTGCACAGGAGAACGGGGCCAGTGCTGTAGCCGTTCATGGAAGAACCAGAGAACAATATTATAGCGGCAAGGCTGATTGGAGTATAATCAAACAGGTCAAGCAGGCATTATCAATTCCTGTGATAGGAAACGGGGACATTATTGGCCCAAAAGAGGCTAAGCGTATGTTTGATGAAACGGGCTGTGATGCAATTATGATTGGCAGAGGGGCTCAGGGAAATCCGTGGATTTTCAGCAAGATAAATAAGTACTTAGAGGAAGGTATTATTATTCCAGACCCATCTCCGGAAGAAAAAATTGAAACAATTATAAGGCACATGCATATGCTGGTAGACCTTAAGGGCGAGAGAACAGGAATACTTGAAATGAGATCGCACATTGCCTGGTATATAAAAGGATTTAGGGACGCAGCTTACACCAAGCAAAAAATATTCAAATTGACTGACAAGGACGAAATTATTATTCTTCTAAAGGAATTCCTTCTTCGCCAGTAGACGAATTAGTGGAAATATGTTTTTCAAGAATTTCTTCTATACCTAGAACTATTTGTTTTGCACACTTTTGTTGAAAGTCTGAAGCTGTAATGAGCTTCAAATCTTTATTGTTTGAAATAAAACCTACTTCCAGCAATAAAGAAGGCATTTCTGTATGACGAAGAACATATAAATTTGGACGTGAAACTATATCCCTGTTTCTCATACCAATGTCGCTGAGCTTTGATTGCATAATTTGTGCAATTTCTTTACCGATTTCAGAATAAGGATTATATGCTGTTAAAATACCACTCTGTGATGGATCGGTAAATGAATTATTGTGTATGCTTATAAAAAGGGCAGCTTTTTTTTCATTAGCAATCCTTGTTCTGTCTTCCAAACTATAATATGTGTCGTCATTTCTGATCATAAAATAGTTTATTTCCTTTTCTATCAGCTCTTTTTCTACTTCCAATGATATACCCAGTACAACATCTTTTTCGTTTATAGATCCATTGCCCGCACCAGGTTCCCATCCGCCGTGACCTGGGTCAATAATAATTAAAGGTTTTTCCGGTTCTTTAGACTCACTGTTGTCTGCTTGAGTATTTGTAGCAGCACTGTCAGCAGTACTAATGGTCGGGCTGGCATCCATAGTATTATCTTTATCAAGTGTAATTCCTATTAACAAAAATATTGATACCAATATAATAGCTATAATCGAATACAGTAATTTGCTATTTTTCATAAATTGCTCCAGGCTCCAAATGAATAATATAACGAGGCGATAAAGGACCACACTTCGTTGATAGATTACAATATATTATTTTAACATAGCATAACAAGCCTGCATACAACAAAAAGAATCATATTTAAATTTATTTTTATTATTTTAATATTCATCTCTAAATTGCAAGATCAATATGCTGAATAGTACCTGCGGTACCATTTTCCCTCAGGTATATACCTGATCGACGAAGAAAACCTTGAGTATTATTCTGATTATCAGCGTATTTAAAATCTGTTTGAGCACTGTTAAGATATATAGCGCCTATGCCTGACCTCCCAATCGCTATAAGTGAAGAGTTTCCGTTATCATCGTGCTGCCATATCTGTAAATTGTCATAAATCGAATCATTTTCATCAATCCAACCGTTGTTATCCTCATCGTATTTTGACAACTCCTTAAATCCGTTACCTGATTGTGGGCCAAAAAGTTCACTTCCGTCATCAATAATTCCGTTTTTATTTTTATCAAGAGCAAGAAAGCCTGAAGAACTATCAGGCAGAGATATATTTTCATTATTTCCATCAATATTAATATCAAAAGAAATCTTTTTATTAGTTAGGTTGACCGGTGCAGTACCCAGGTTTATGATCAAAGGATCAAGAAGAGCATCGCCTGCTTTAAAAGATAAACTTGTCTGTGAATAAAAGGTTCTGGACATATTAAGATTTAGATCCAGTTGCATCTCACGGCCATCAGAAGTACGGACAAGCCCTTTTGCAGAAAAAGATACCTGAGACTCTTCGCTGTATGAGTGTTGGTAATTGAAATCAACTCCCCAGCCAACACGATTAGGTGTGTTAATATTTGTATTAACTGATGTACCATTAACGTCTTTCAAACTAATATTAACGAACTTTAGCCTTTTTCCGGTCAGAATATAAATAAAATCAGATATAAGCTTCTGCTTATAATCCAAATGATCTTCATTGGACTCTGATAGAGAAGTTATTTCATCTGTGTCATTTAGGCTGTGAGCTTGCTGAGCCAGGTTTTTACCTTCTTCAGATAAGTTTAAAACAATGCTGCCAGCCAAATTATCCTGTTTACCGGGTTTTGATGAATCTACCCATGCTTTGAGATTCATTTGTTCACTTTCTACTGTTTTCTGCAAAGAGCTTCCACTTAGCTCTAGAGAATAACTTGATATTTTCATACTCCGCCTCCTTGCGATGCCTTGGAACATCTAAAATAGCAAGTTATTCCTCGGCTTTCCAAAAAATCCTTATACTAAAGCATCGGTAATATATAGAAATTCTTTATGACAAAAATATATTTGTTGAAAGAATTCATATTAATACTTTGTACTATATGAAAAGGGTTGCTACAAAATGAATTTTGGTTCATTTTGTAACAACCCTATAAAAAAATTCTAGTTTCCTACTTAATTACTCTTCTAGCGCCTATATACCTGCTTGAATAATATGAACTATCCAGACTTGAGATAGTAACTCCTTTAGATGAACTTGCATGAATAAAATTTCCGTCCCCTAAATAAAAGCCTAAATGTGATGGTCCAGGCTTATAAGTTGTAAAAAACACTAAATCTCCAACCTTTAAATTACTCCTTGATACACTTATACCGGCTGTATACTGCTCAGCTGATGTTCTTGGAACACTGATACCGTTTCTGCCCAGAACGTATTGGGTGAAACCGGAGCAGTCAAAACCGCTTGGAGTTGTACCTCCCCAAACATAGGGTACACCCATATAGTTTTTAGCAGTATTAATTACTGCTTTAGCCTTTGAGCTCGTTTCAGTTGACGTAGTATTAGTAGTAGTAGGCTTAACTGAGGTAGTTTTAGCGGTCGTGGCAGACTTAGTGGTTGTCGTTCTGGACTTCGTGGTTGATGTAGTTCCTCTTGAACTTAGCGATGCTTTTGAAGTAGTTGTTTTAGATGTAGTAGTTTTAGAGGGCTTTGTTGGGGCTGTTGTAGTTTGTTTTTTTGCAGGTACAGTCTCTGAATTAACTGTTGTGGTTGCAAGAGTATTTTCAGCTTTAACAGCGGTTTCTGCAACCTTAGGTATTAATATACCTGATTTTTTTAATTCTAATGATTCTGATCTTAATGTTTCATATTCTGTTTGTTTCTCATATTGCTGCAGCGAATATCCGGTATCATTCGTAAGCGACAGTTTATTATACACCGGCGCTGACGCTGTCACCAACAAAGTAAGCGCTAAACAGCTTGATAATACTTTTTTATTCATTTTGACCTCCTTAAAATCCATCAACATCGTAAAGCAGATGTAATGGGTTGTATTCGGCTCTGAATAAGAAACCGTTAAACAGCTAATCTATTCGTTGCTGTTTTTCTATTGATGTACATTAGGCTATAGGCCTTAGGTTATTATAATAAATAATTACCATATAGTTCCCTTGCGGGATACGCTCTACGCAAAGCAGTTTATGGCCTTATTATAAAGGCCTGGAAGACAAATTATCAACCTGAAATATATGGCAAGTTGTTGGAAACCCTGAGGCATAATTAGTTGCAGAGTTCAATAAAATTAATGAAGGGAATAAATTTTGGACAATTATGAGGTTGAAAATGGCTAAAAAAACATTTATTACAGGTGCAATTATCTTGATGGTTGCAGGACTAATAACAAAGGTATTTGGTTTTATATATAGAATATATTTGTCAAACTTGATAGGTGCCGAGGGAATGGGTCTTTATCAGCTGATAGTACCGGTGTATACTTTAATTATACTGACTCTGACCTCCGGAATATCTATTGCAGTTTCAAAAATCACAGCTGAAGAGATAGCAAGGGGACATCTTATTAATGTAAGAAGAATAGCTAAAATAGGGTTGATAGGAGTATTTGCTGCTGGATTATTGGTCTCACTTGTTATTTATATAAACCTTGACCTACTTGTCAATATTATCTTAAAAGATAAAAGGACATATTCGTCGGTGTTAATAATGATTCCTTGTATACCGCTGATTGCAGCTGCTTCGGCTTTCAAAGGATACTTTTACGGTATTCAGGAAGTAACTCCTACAGCAGTTTCGCAAATATTTGAGCAGATAGTTAAACTCGGTATTGTTATAGCGCTTGCATCGAATTTTATAAAGGCAGGCCTTGAATATGCATGCGCACTGGCAACATTAGGCATGGCTTTCGGTGAAATGTCAAATCTGTTCCTGTTGGCGATATATTATAAAGTAAAAAAATATCCGTATTTGGCTCCTAAATCAAGACAAGGAATAATAAGGAAACGAAGATTGTTTAGTTCAATTCTGAGCTGTGCTTTTCCTATATCATTCAATCGATTCATAATTTCTGCCATGGCTGCAATAGAAGTTATATTAATCCCCAGAAGGCTGCTAGAAGGGGGAATGAACTATATACAATGCATGGAGGAGTATGGAAAGCTGACTGGAATGGCGCTGCCATTAGTTATGGTTCCGGCGCTTGTTACAACCTCTCTTTCAACAACTTTGGTTCCAGCCATATCAGAAGCAATTTCTCTTAAAAATTTCAATAGTGTAAATTATAGAATCTCAAAATCAATACAAATTACGATGGTTCTGGGTTTTGCATTTACGTCACTTTTTGCATGTTATCCAACACAAATATCTGAAATGATATTTCCTGGCCAAAAAGTAGGGCATACACTTTTCCTGCTGTCATTTACTTGTATATTTCAGTATTTACAACAAATTTTAATGGGCATTATGAATGGATTGGGAAAACAGGGAGTTTTGCTGGCAAATTCTCTAATAGGATCAACTATAAGGATTCTCTGCGTATATTTTTTGATTCCCAAATACGGGATTACAGCTTACATTTTTGGGTTAATTATAAGTTCATTAGTCTTTTGTATTCTTAACTTTATTACTATAATCAAAAATACCGGAATGGTTCTTGACCTAAGGCATTGGGTTTTGTTACCTACGGCAGTTATGGTCTTTTTAATGCTATCCGGCAAATATATATATAACTTCTTTAATTTCTTTAATTTTTCCTCTCGATGGCAAACATTTTTTGCAGGTGGTACATATTTTGTAATAGCGGTATTTCTTATGGCATTGGTGGGAGTAATTGATTGGAGAGAGATTCTTCAGCTTTTAGGAATCAAAAGCAAAAAAACGAGAAAATTTAAGAGAAATTGAGATTTAAAGAGATAAAAGATTTATTATGCGTTTAAAGAGTAGGGAAGGTCAGAGAAAGTCAAATACAAATATTGATGAAAATAATTAAAAGAATTAAAATATAGTCACAAGGTCAAAGAAAGTCAAAATCAAAATAACAATATATTTTATATGGAGGTGTTTTATATGTTTGGAATAGTTCCATTCAGAAATAACAAAATTCAAGAAAAGGGTAGTATTTTTGACATTGAAAATGTATTTAGCGAT
>CAYQCA010000025.1:21792-24449 GCA_964415835.1 uncultured Clostridium sp.
CTTCAATGACAGCACTTTTGGATTTACCGGTATCAGCACAATTAAAGCTGATGTAAAAGAAAACGAGAAGGAGTTCATCGTAGAAGCTGAAATTCCTGGGGTCAATAAAGAAGACATTAAATTGGAGTTAAAAGACGATAGGCTTACAATTTCAGTTGAGAAAAATGAGGAAAAAAAGGAAGAGCGTGATAACTATATCCGAAGGGAAAGAAGGTTTGGTTCAACTTGCAGAAGCTTCTATGTTGAGAACATAAAGCATGAGGATGTAACTGCGAAATTTGAAAATGGAGTTCTTTCAGTTGTTCTTCCAAAAAGTGAAGTTAAAAAGGTCAATAACAGAATTAATATTCAGTAATTTACTGAATAGATTGAATATAGGGGCGGCTTAGTATAGCCGCCTCATTTTGAATTTATTTTTGGATATACCAGTCTATTATCTCTCTCGCAATGCTTAGTTTGTTAGGCAGCTCAGGGAGATTATTTTTATCATACCAACCTGCGTCGGTGATTTCATGTTCATCAACAGCTATTTCACCGCTTTCATAATCGGCTATAAAACCAATCATCATAGAATTAGGGTATGGCCAGGGCTGACTGCCAAAGTACCTGATATTTTTACTTTAATTTTTACTTCTTCCATCAGTTCCCTTTGAACGCATTCTTCCAGCGTTTCACCCGGTTCCAAAAAGCCTGCAATCAGGCTATACATATTGCCCTGAAAACCTCTTGCATGAGCAAGAAGTATTTTGTCATCCTTTAAAACAGCAGTTATCACTGCGGGGCAAATTCTCGGATAGGCTATAAATCCGCAATTGGGGCATATTTTTGCACGTTCACCGGGCTGATCCTTTGTATGTGAGCCGCATCTTCCGCAAAACTGGTGGGTCTGATCCCAGCATACTATCTGATACGCTTTCCCGGCTAATAGATACACATCTTCATCCAAAGCACCGTGTAAAGATCTCAGGGAGACTAGCATCATTCCTTCAGGTATAGGAGTGTCAGGAGGTATTTCAGCAGAATAACAGGGAATACCGTTTAATGTGCCCAGATATTGTGTCATGATAGGAGGTATATTTATATCCTGCAGATTCTTCAAAAGTGGAATATTGTTATCTATCTTTACCAGCATTTTATTTTGATTTACACAAAAGCCAAACCAATAACATTGGGATAAATCGGCGCTATCCGGTACAACTACAGCGGGAATATAATTTTTGTAAATACTTTCTCTGTGCATTCTTGTTTTCAACCTTTCGTTACTTAAGATTATTCTTAAGGATAGCATATGTAAAATAAAAAAACAAAATAAAAAAAATATGTTAGAATAGAGAAGAAAAACATAAATGATTGGAAGTGGTATTTTTGGAAAGAGTAAAGTTTAAGAATATAATTTTTTTCATAATTTTATGGGGAGCAATCGTGTTGCTGTCGGCTATAGCTCTAATCGCTTTGTTCAAGTCCGGTCCGGCAAGCTTGCAGTTGCCATTCTATGCGGGGGTTGGATATTTAGCTGCAGCGCTTGTTGCAATTATGTTAATTTATAAGTTGAATATTCTTTCAAGATTAAATACTACTGCATTTATAATTATTTTGTTGTTAATTACAATTATCCCGAGAATCGCTTGGATATATATTGTTCAAACTCAGCCATTTTCAGACTTTTTACACATGCATAATTATGGTGTCAATGCCAGTAAGGGTGATTTCAAAGGGTTCGTGGATTTCTATGCTGTATTTCCTTTTAAGATAGGCTTTGGATTGATTTTAGCCGGTTTGTACAAATTATTTGGGACAAGCCTTTTGGTGGCAAAATTATTTAATGTTGCTCTTTCAGCAATGCTTGTCTTTATTATTTATGCAGGCGGCAGAATGCTACATAGCGAAAAGGCCGGCAGAATTGCCGCAATATTGTGTGCTGTTTGGCCTGCTCAAATTATGTACACATCAGTAATTGCATCAGAACATTTATTTTTGGTTCTGTTTACAGCATCAGTAGTTCTAATATTGAAATTTATAAAAAAATATACGTTCAAAAACTATGAGGTATATAACGGCAATCTCTTGTTAATCGCAGCGGCTATTTTAACGGCATTCGCCCAAATGGTAAGGCCCATGGCAATGATACTTCTTCCTGTTTTTGCGGTGTTTGTGCTACTTTATAAAAGATATAGGTCAAATATGCTTAACAGCGTAGGATTAGGTATAAAGTCAATAATATTATTCACAGCGGTTTATTTTTTAGTAATAAACCTTGTAAATCTTCCAATTCAAAAGGCTTCCGGGGTTGATGTCACAAAGTCCGGATCAGGATTTAATCTGATGATAGGTACCAATAGCAAGTCCGACGGAATGTTTAATAATGAAGATTTTAAAATAATTGAAAAGAACAATTTTGATTTTGACAAGGTTCACCAGGAAGCAAAACAAATAGCAATTAGCAGGATAAAAAGCGATCCTGAACAAATGATTAAGTTAGCATTCAGAAAATTTGAGATTATGTGGGGAAATGAAAACTTTGGGTATTATTGGAGTACAATTTCGGCCCAAAATTCGGAATACGAAAACATTATTAAATCTCATCCCAGGGTATTTTATGCAGTTTCACAAGCTTTTTATGTTTTGATCGTTTTAATGGCTATAGGTTCGTGCCTCTA
>CAYQCA010000025.1:24549-29806 GCA_964415835.1 uncultured Clostridium sp.
ATTGTACCCCAGGAATATCAGCACCGCTGCAAAAATCCAGAAGTATGCCATCATCATTGGAACTTCAAAGACATTTTCAACAAAGTTAGGAACAACAACACCTACAAGGCCTGCATATATGCCCTGAGCCATACTAAGGCTTTCAACGTTGGCGGTTCTATATACAGCACGTAGGCCCCAGGCCAGTACATTATATATCAATATACAGAAAGCTCCTAGACCAACAAGACCCATTTCAACTGCTATCTTCAAAAAATAGTTATCTACGTAAAATGCATCCGGTATTTTAAAGTTTTGGGCAACTGCACCGCCAAACTGACCGAGGCCCAAACCAAACAGAGGATTCTGTCTGAGCATATCCAGACCGATAGTCCATCTGGCAACTCTTCCGCCTGTGGCACTGCTGATTAAATATTCCGGACTCAATAAATAATTTACCCTGTGCGCAATTGTTGGAACGAAAGCATATGCTGCAAATACTCCAATTACAAGTAATAAAATAAGCCTTTTGTCCTTCAGCCAGAAATATACTCCCATGGCTACTACAAACCCGATCCACGCTGATCTTGAGGATGTGAATACAAGAGTTGCTGACATGGCAAGAGTGATACCGATAAATATTATTTTTTTAAATACCTTTTGCTCGCTAAAGATAAAGGATATGGCAACAGGTATTAAAAGAACCATAAGACTTCCCAGAATATTTGGGCTTCCAATTATGGAGAAAACCCTGGTTGTTATACCTGATTCAAGCCTATCAACCCAATAGCTGGGCATTTCAGCTTTTGTTACGTATTGGTAAATCCCGTGAAGCCCAAGCAAACCGCCGATAAATACAGCAATATATAAAAGCCATCTTACATTTTTACTGGAAGTTACAAGCTGAGCAACTACAAAGTACCATAACATTTGCTGAACTACCTGTCTTAATCCCGCAACTGCAATTCCCATGATAGGGGATTTAATGAATACAAGAGCGATTGACACAACAATAAAAAACATCAAAGGTATATCCAGAGGAGTTGCCTTATAGCCGGCTTGTTTTCTATATACTACCCATTTATATAACCACAGGCATAGCGCAAAGAGAAAGAGCAATTCGTCCCATAGATTTGCCAGAAAGCCACTTGGAATAACATATCTCAATGCATAATCAATAAATACGTATAACCCAATTATATATAAAAACCGGGTGTAGTCAAACATCATTGCAGCTGTAAATAATACGCCCGCAATTAGTGCTACCAACAGAAAAGAAGGAACAAAAGCTCCGCATATCCCTGCCAGAAAGCCAAATATAACTAATATTGCAATTATTTTTTTATTCATGTTCCCTCCATGAGCCGGAATTATAGCTCAAAAAAGTGATTTTTTAATCAAAAATGTAAATCATAAAACGCCAGAACCAGCTGCCTTTAAGATAAGCCGTCCATCTGCTTTTTCCTATAAATAAGAGCAGCGACACAATAATACCCATCCCTGCGATAGCAGACTTAAGTATATCAAAAGTTCCCAACAGTAAACAAGTTGTCGAAAATCCCAAACTGAAAAATAGAGCAACTATTCCATAGGATTCAAAGCTCTTGTTGTTACAAAAGGCAGATCTTATTAAGGATAAGATACTGCTTGATTTTCCACATGATAGTGCAAAATTATATAGCTTATCCCAAAGCCTATCAAATAAAGAAAAAACCTTGGAAAGAAATCGATATGTTAAAGAATATTTCAATGACGAATTTCTTGCCAGATAGCGAATAATAAACCCATTAATGGCACTATTTCTGCACCAATTTAATAAAATACACATTACTTTATAGGTTCTGGATGATACAAAACAGCAGCACAGCCTTTCCCAACCTTTATAAATCAAACTGTTCTTCAAAGTTTGTTCCAAGAACTTCACCACCATTCTTATTTACCAATAGTTATTGATTCCACGGAACCTGTAATATCGGTAGTTTGCGTTTTTAAAACAAAGTTTTTTCCCTGGCAGATTTCTTGAGTTCCAACCTTCAATATTGGTGCGTTGGTATCTACTTTAGCTTTTATAGTTACATATACATCTTTTAGATATGGATGCTTTTCAATATGGACTTTACCCTGATCATCAGTCGTAATATAGTCAGCGGGTGCTGATTTTACCTCTTCGATGTATGCACCGGGAATATAATCTGTTCCGAATACAAGCTTCTGGTCTTTTTGAAGGGATGCTACAACCCCATCAGTTTTAAAAGTAAATTTCACAACAGCAGTTATCTCACCCTGGGCATTTGGTGAAGTTTGTACCTTTGGACCTAAAACTTTGTATCCTACAGCAGCAACCAAGAATAAGATAACCACAACAACAGCAAAGTCTATAATATTGATTTTACCAAATAATCTACCCTTCTCATCAATTAATTTCATCCTCAAAATCCTCCTTGTTTATTACTTTTTAAAGATCTATTTAAAACCTGTACTAATGCTTTTGTAAGTTCTTTACGTTCAAACTTGTGAACTTCGCTTGCTACAGGTTCTAGGGGCATTGAATTGTCAGCCCAGCAATTATAAAGATTAATAAGGTTTTTGGTAGTATTATCTATATCATTGAAATCAGAAACTAAACCTGTTTTTGTATCTGAAATCAATTGGGCAGCAGCACCTCGTTCAGGTATGGTAGCCAGTATAGGGCGCCCTGTATTCATATATTCAAAAACCTTACCGGTATAAAATGCCTCCGCGCCAGGGCCGGAAGGCTCTATAAGCAGAAGTGCATCAGATTTCATCAACTCTTTCAAGCATTCTTTATGTTTCATGTATGGCATAAGTACGACGATACCGGTTAAACCGAAACTGTCAATTTTAGATTGAAGCAGATCAGCCTTATAATTACCAATAAGTTTTACACTTATTTTTGATTTATCTATAACTCCTTGGTCAATGGCTTTTTTTAAAGCCTGGAAGAAGTTATCCGGTTTTCTGTTACCGTACAAAAGTCCGGTATATGTCAGCGTGAATTTGTCATTGGAGGGCTTGATATCCTCAATACCGTCAAAATCCTCATCATCATAGCCGTTTGGAATTACATGGAATTTATCCTTGGTCTCAGGATTATCTCTTAAAAAGTTTGCAAGCATAACAGGTGTGTTGGTTATAAGGCAATTAGCATAGGCTAATACCATTTTTTCCTGTGCACGCTCTTTCTTTGCTCTATAGCCCTTCCTAACATGGTACGGATTATTTGTCCATTCGTCACGGAAATCACACACTAAAGGAATATGAGGAAACTTCTTCTTCAAATACACACCCAAAAGGTGATCGCTATATGGAGATGATGTAGTATAAATCACATCAATTTCATTCTTTTCTATTGCATGGATAGCCTCTTTTCGTGCAAATAGCTGCCAGATTATTTCGGAATCCGGAATTAAAATCTTGTTAACAACTTTGCCGAAATATTTTAAAATGCCAGGGAGTTCAGCAAGATTACAAGCTTTTGTTCGGACAACTTTTATACCTTCCGGAACGTCGGAGAGTAATGACTCATCCTTTAAAGAAGCTTTAGAAGCATCTCTGGTGAGCACAATAGGCTCATAGTCAAAATTACGAAGATACTTTACAAATTTTACTGTTCTTTGAACACCTGATCCACCCACAGGAGGAAACTGGTGAGCAATCATAAGTACTTTTTTCATAGGATTCCTTTCGATTTCAAAAATCCCCATTTTCGAACTATGCCCTTAGGAAGTTAGCCTAAGGGCATAGTTTTTATTGTACGGGGAAATTCAGTTTCTATGCTCCCAGCAAATAAGAATTAAAGCCTGCAGCTTTTAATTGCTCTCTGTTGAGATAATTTCTTGTGTCAAAAATATTTGGCTCAGCCATCAGAGGCTTAAGCTTTGAATAATTGATGTTTGCGAACTCATCATGATTAACACCCAAAATAATTAAGTGGCTTTCGCTTACAGCTTCTTCCAAGTTTTTGACGACAAAATCATGTGCAGCAATATGTGGGTCGTATATACAGACATCAAAATCATTATCATGCCTAAACAATTCAAAGAGCTCCATAATAGGACTTTCCCTCATATCATCTATGTTTGGCTTATAAGTAGCACCTAAAATGGTTACTTTTTTCTTGCCGCTTATGCCTGATAATATAGCCTTTGAACGCTCATAAACGTGATGGGGCATACCATCATTTGTCATACGGCTCAATTTAATGATTTTTGCCAGCTCTGGTTCCTTCTCAACAATAAACCATGGATCAACTGCCAGACAGTGACCGCCAACTCCCGGGCCCGGCATATGCAGATTTACCCTTGGGTGTTTATTGGAGTATTTGATAACATCCCATGCATTAATTCCCATATGTTCACATAGCTTTGCAAGTTCATTTGCCAAAGCTATATTTACATCTCTAAAAGTGTTTTCCATTAGTTTGCACATCTCAGCTGTTGTTGCATCCGTAAGGTATATTTCGCCTTTTACAAATGTCTTGTACAAATCGCGGACAGCTTCGCTGGAAGCTTGATTAATACCACCGACAATTCTGTTGTTTTCAACAAGCTCAACTAAAATCTTGCCAGGTAACACGCGTTCAGGTGAATGGGCAACTAAGAGCTGAGTTCCTATTTCAAGACCTGATTTTTTTAGAATAGGAATCATTAAGCCGTTAACTGTATTTGGCGGTGATGTGGATTCCAATACAACAATATTACCTTCCTTTAAAAAAGGAACAATGGATTCAGTTGCTTTTTGAACATATGTCATATCTGCGGTCTTGTCAGCATTTATTGGTGTAGGTACAGATATGATAAATACGTCTGCCTCTTCCGGATTGAGCTGGGCTCTGAGGTTTCCGGAGGTAACGGCCGCCTGTACCATTATATCCAGATAAGGTTCTTCAATTATTATCTTTCCCTGATTAAGAGATTCAACGACCTCTTTTTTCACATCAACACCCACAATAGTATGACCATGAGTAGCGAACATAGCAGCTGTAGGCAGACCAATATAACCAAGTCCGATAATACATATTTTTTTCATATTTTTAATGATAATCACTTCCCTAAACAAAAATTAACTTCAAAAAATTAAAATGTTGAAAAATCTTCAAATCTAAGTGAGAACATGATTTCAACACCTTACAAGTTTATCATTTCCATTTTATACTGTCAATTTACATTGCAAAAAAGTATTACAATATGCTTACTTATTCCGATATATATATATGATTCTACACAGCTTTGAAAAAATGTATATTGGAGGCAAATCA
>CAYQCA010000026.1:0-12386 GCA_964415835.1 uncultured Clostridium sp.
CACATCGGCTCACGGGCTATTGTGAAAGCAGAACGTTATATGAAATTGGCTCAGCTTTTTATTTAAATAGAGAAAAACCTTTGAGGAGAAAAGATGAGAAAGATTTTAATTTGTTTTATAATTATATTCCTTTTAAATTCTGTTGTTGCGTGCAGTAAAACTATAGATGAAAGTAAGGAGAGTACTACTATGCAAACCGAAATAGTAAAGTATATGAATTCGATGGGACTTAAAAGAGTATCTGAAAGTATATCAAAAAATATTAGAAATGCGATAAAATTAAATACTCGAAAAGTAAAAGAGGGAGATATTTCAATAGGTGAGACAAAAATTGGTGGCAAGCCAGATGTAACAAATGATTTTGTTTGGCCAGAGTGGAACTCAAGATATTTATCATTTATTGCCCAAATAAATCTTGAAGAAGTAGCTCAATATGATTTGGAGAAGCTATTACCTAGTACAGGAGTAATTTATTTCTTTTATGATTCCAATCAGGAAACATGGGGGTTTGACCCTAAGGATGAAGGAAGCTGGAAAGTAATCTATTATAGCGGGAATGTCAGTGGATTAAAAAGGGCTGAATTTCCAAAAGATATGCCTCTAGAAGGCAGATTTCAAGCCTGCAAAGTTGAAATGAAAAGTGAGAGATCTTTTCCTGCATGGGAATCAGTATATATTGATGAGTTAAAACTCACAGAGGAAGAACAAGATGCATATTTTGACTTCTGTGAAGAACAAAATGAGGATTCAATTATAAATAAAATTCTTGGACATCCTGATCAAATACAAGGAGATATGCAGCTAGAATGTCAATTGGTTTCTAATGGTTTATATTGTGGCGATGCTTCTGGATACAACGATCCAAAAAGAAAGGAACTTGAGAAAGGTATGAAAGATTGGAGATTACTTCTTCAGATTGACTCGGATGAAAACGCTGGAATGATGTGGGGGGACGTTGGAAGGCTTTATTTTTGGATAAAGGCTGATGACTTGGCAGAAAAAAGGTTTGATAAAGCATGGATGAACTTACAATGCTCGTAAAATTCTTAAAAGCATTTTAAGGTGAGACGAGCCAACTACATATAACAATGCTTCTCCGTTTCAGGGCCGACAAGAAGCAAGGCTCTGTAGCGCGAGCATGAGGCATTCCTGCCCACATCCCACCAGCAAGTTGAGGTATCACTAAGCTGCTGGGACGTCGGAGAAGCGAGCCGTTAGCTGACATTATTAATCTGTACAAGGAGAAATTGATGGTTACGAATTTATACATGAAATGTGATGTATGTGATTCTGTTATTAATTTAAAGTGGCAGGTCGGACATATTGAGTATGCACCAGTAAGTATAGTGTGTGCTAAATGCAGAACTATTTTAAAATTTGTGCTCATTACAGATCAAGAGGAAATCACAATAAATATGAAGACAAAAAATGCAAGTCAGGTTGAACAAGTAGAACCTGATTTTATTGCTGAGACATCTTCAGAATTATTGACTTATAAAATCACACGTCAGAGAAAAGTAAAACCTGGAATGACGCCATTTATGAGAACGATTGGTATGTTAGGGATGGAAGGTTATCAATCGTATAATGAAAGCTTCTTGAGGGGAATAGGGTCTGTAAAGAATTATTTACATATATATCATCGCATCAATGATTTATACTACAACGGAAATATAGAGTACCTAGAAAAGCAGCTTTCAGAACATATGGAAGTCAATAAGAAAGGTGATGTATTATCAAACTTAGAAGTGATTGAACACCTTTATATATTTAACATTACATACTACTCGAATTTTTTTAAGAACAATGAGATAGGTGACTTGAATCAACAGAATCTAGACTTTATGAAGATTCTGAGAAATGATAAAAGGAACATATATGATAATTTCTTGACTAATTTTTGCACTGATGAAAAGATCAAAGAGTATGATACACGAATTTACAAGAGTATTAATTTAATCTTGGACAACTTCTATTTATTTCTTCCAGCTACATTACTTAGTTATATCGATGAAGAGAAACATCCACAAATCATGGATGATTATACACTCACTACAACAGATTTCGAAGACATAAAGAATATATATTTGGCAGTATATGAAAACTTGCTTAAGATATATGACATTATCATATTGCTCAACAATATTCTTGAAAGAGGTGATTATTCATTATTTCCTGATGACGTGGAAATCAATAATAAGAATATAACTACTATAAACCAGTTTGAGAGACTTACAAAAGGCAATAAACTTAGGTTTCTTGAGCGAGGAAAGTACTATGATACATTGATGCCTAATTTCGATAAAAAGATCAGGAATGCAATTGGGCATGAATCATGGGAGTATGAACCATATGAACATAGATTGGTGTTTAAGGAGGAAGATGGCAAGGTAATACATCAAATGTATCTACTTGAATTTGTTTATGATTGTTGGAAGCTATGCAGTAAGAGTATTGCGATATATAAAGTACTGCAGGATATTAAGCGTCATCGTGAGCTAACGATTAATAACGTCAGCTAACAAAATTTTCACGTTTTAGCGTGCTAACGGGTCATGTCTGCCACACCATCTCACCGGGTGGCAAGCGCCGCTAAAGGGAAGGGCTCCGGTGGTCCGGTTCGCCGGCGTCGTGAAAACGGAACGTTATGTGCAATACCAAGCAAAAAAATAAGCTTCTCAAATAGGTGATTTATGATAATCTTAACTTCAAATGGTTTAAGCTCAGACAAATTAATAAGTGAAACAAAGAAGCATATAAGAAGTGAAATGAAAAATGCTGCAATAATTACTACTGCTTCAGTTGGATATAAGGAAAAAGATTGGCATAATCCTAGACTGGTTAGTGAACTTGCCCAACTTAAGTTATCGACTAGTTTTGTTGATATTGAGTTTGAAAACCCCGAAAAGTTATTACAATTCGATATACTTATGTTTGGAGGAGGAAATCCGTTCTATTTACTTCATTTTATGAAAAAAACAAACTGCAAAGATATTTTACTAAAATTTTTAAGTTGTAAAAAAATAATAATAGGAGTTAGCGCTGGAAGTGTTGTTTTAGAGACAACCTGTGGACTTATATATGAGTTTGATCCTCAACTAAATGATAATATAAAAGTAGATTTAAAAGGTTTAAATTTAGTAGATGCAGATATTTGTCCGCATTATTCAAGATATATTTCTAGATACGATTGTTTTAATGAGAGAATAAAAAAGGTTGAAAAAGCATATGGAACAAACATTATAAAAGTAAACGATGGTGAAGGGATTTTTATAGAAAACCAAAAAGTTTATGCGGTATAACAAGAAAAGCTAGCTTGGTACAGCACATAACAAATGCCTTCACACAAGGGCTTCTGCCAGTAAGCATAGCGGTGTCAGATGGTGTTTTTTGAAGAAGTACATAGGTAGATATTTCTATCGGCTATCGCGGAAGGCTCCAGCCAGACCCCTTCACCGTGTCGATGTGACACATCGGCTCAGTGTTCTCGTGAAGGCGGATCTGTTAGTCGACATACTATGCAAAGAAGTTCATCTGTTCGCTAGACTTTTTAGGGTAAAGTCGTTGGAGCGTTAATAAATGTACATTGGTAATATGTTGTTCATCAAAATAGGAAAAGTTCATAGTATCAAAGATATGTTATAGGAGGGGGATATTTTATAATGAAGAAGTTAATTTTTGGTATTGGAATGTTAATCGGAGGAATATTAGGGATGGTAGGTATTATGTTAGCAACAGCACTTGAAGGCGAAGGCTTCGGGAGTCAAGGGTTAACAAATTGTATTATTTGGGCAGGAATGATGCCTTATTTTCTTGTTTTTTCTCTTTTGGCTATTGTAGGCTTTGTTATTGCTTTTAAAGAAGCATTTAACGACAATTAGTCGTAATATTTATACAATGTGAGTAAATGAAAGTTAGATTAAAGGCCATAGCTTACATGCTGATTTACTTTGTAGGGCCATGGTGCGTCGTCTAACAAAAGCTTTCACATAAAGGCTTCCGCCATTTGGTTGAGATGTGATGGATAAATATCGATAAAGGAAACGCAGGAAAGTAATTTTTATTGGCTGAAACTATGGCTCCAGCCCAACCACCTCGCCGTGTCGTAGTGACACATCGGCTCAGGGACTTCGTGAAGGCGGAGACGTTCTCCGAAACCACACTCAGGGCCGCCGCGTCCTGCGGCGGATTTGCTAGGGAAAGGCTCTGGAGTGGAGAAAATCGTATCTGTTATATATGACGAAATATTTGGTATATAATTTTAGAGGGGGAACATAGGCATGGACAGACATTTTACAATTTCCGTATATGTAGTACATAAAGATAAAGTATTATTGCATTTACATAAAAAGGCTAAAAAAATACTTCCTTTAGGTGGACATGTCGAAGTGAATGAATTGCCAGAAGAGACATGTCTTCGTGAAGCACAAGAAGAATCAGGTTTAAAAATAAATTTATACAATCCAATAAATAACCAACTTAAAAATTCATGTGAATTGGTAGGAGAAAAATTGTTAATAAATCCTATGTACACAATTTTCGGTGAAATAAATCCAGAACATTATCACATAGACTTTGTTTATTATGCAACTGCAAAATCTTTTGATACAATACCAGGAAATGGGGAATCTAATTCACTCAAATGGTACAATAAAGAAGATTTAAAAAACGCAGATGACATTCAGCATAATATTTTGGCAATGGCTAATGAAGCATTAGAATTATTAGGTGAAAGTTAGATATTTTTAAATTATTACAGAATATTTATATATAGTACATAAACATTATGAGATTTATTATGAGAACGACGTCCTGTCGTTCTCTGAGTCACAGGGCGTGTGGCATCGGAGAACAAACGCTTTAACACATAGGGTTTCCGCCAGATTTTGAGGCGATATCAAAAGATTTAGATAGTAAGTAAAAGATAAGAGTATTTGTCGGCTATCGCTAATGGCTCCATCCAAACCCGTTCGCCGTGTCGAAGTGTCACATCGGATCACGGGCTTTGTGAAAGCAAAACGTTCTACAAAAGACCGAGCGGAAGGCCACGCATCCGTGCGCGGGTATGCTGGGGAAAGGGCTATGGAGAATGATAATGAATATTTGTTATATATTGTGAAGTAAGGAATATTTATATAATCCGACTGGCATACAAATCGGAATTTGATGGAGTGATATTTATGGGAATTGGAATTGTTGTATGTGGTTTAAATGGTAGTGGAAAAAGTACATTAGGCAAAGCACTTTCAGAGCAACTTAGATTTCATTTTATAGATAATGAAAATCTATTTTTCCCCAAAATAGATTCGAATTATATTTTCGCTTCCCCAAGATCACACGAAGAAGCTGTAAAACTTCTTATGAATGAGGTCAAAGTACATGAAAACTTTGTTTTTGCCGCCGTGAAAGGGAATTATGGAAAAGAAATTCTACCGTTCTATCAATATGCAGTACTGATAGATGTTCCGAAAGACATTCGATTAAATCGAGTGAGAAAACGTTCTTTTCAGAAATTTGGTAATAGAATGTTACCCGGTGGAGATTTGCACGAGCGTGAAGAAGCGTTTTTTGATATGGTAGGTTCCAGAACAGAGTATTACGTTGAAGAATGGGTACAATCTTTAAATTGCCAAATTATCCGAATAGATGGTACCAAGCCTATTGACGAAAATACAAGACTTATCATAGAACAGATGCAGAGATAAATTCACGTTTATCGGGATATTATGAGCATAACCCTAATTCGTAATCTTTATAAGCTGTGTGGCCGCGACATCCGTGTCGCTATTGTTGCTCCGCGGGGCTCGGTCCTCTGTAGAACAAACGCTTTCACACAGAGGGCTTCTGCCAATAGGGATTGTAAAGTGTCTAATAAAATAGTAAAAGATTTTCTAGCAGATAAAGCTATGGCTCCAGCCAAACCCTTTCGCCGTGTCGTAGTGACACATCGGCTCAAGAGTTTCGTGAATGCGGAACCGTTAATTGAAAGACTAGGTTTGCCGCACATCGGTGCGCGGGTTTTTAAGGAAAGTATATGCTTAAGAATAAAAAGAACTAACGTTCAGGTATGCATTGTTTTACTTCCATTTATAGTATATAATGGAATGGCGTTATAGCATTAGGTTTTGATTTAGTTATTTTGCGTTTAGGTTCTTTCCTTCGTATTCCCAAACATGAGGACGGTGACGTTATAGTTACTGCAGGGAATGTACGAAGGAAGGAGGTGGTCGTATATGAATAAAGGTCTTTACACAATTATTGGTTATGCTTTATTTTGTGTATTAGGTACATATTCATTCCTGTAGGAGTTGCTATTATTGGAAGATTATTTTCAGAAAAGCTGCTTCGGCCACAACCTAAAAAGCAAAGAAAAAAACGGCTTGTTAAAAACCGTTTCAAATAAGTTACTCGATTAAAACCTGACAGTGACAAGCGTCACCGTCCTTATATATATTATACCATTTGGATCAGTAGTGTAAACTATAAAATGAAAATTATAGGAATATATTAGTGATATTTTTTAGGCCGCGCCATCCGTGGCGCTCTTGCTCCGAGGGACCTAGTCCTTCAATTAACAAACGCTTTCACATAAAGGCTTCCTCCATTTGGGTGAGCCGTGAAGATAATATCGATGAAAGAAAAGCAGGAAAGACCGTTCTATGAAATCAGATACAATAGGTGTGGAAATATTTACCAGAAAAGTAATGAATTTATGTTATAGCATATTATATTATGGAACTATAAAGGGGGAAGAAAAATGGAAAATAAAAAAATATTACCAATATCAATTATTGCTCTTTCAATTAGTATTGTATTTGGAGCTATATGGATAGGGCAATCAATAGAAAAGATTATAGATATAAAAACAAGTGGCTATAATGTATCAGCAGAAAAAGCATTATTGACTGATGCGGAGAGTGCTGAATACTTAAATATTTCATTAGATGAATTTAATAATATATTACTAAAAAATAGCCGAGAAAAGGCGAACTTAACGAGTTATGATACTTATAAATTTATACCTTATATAGAGATTAATGATAACAAAAAAATGTTTAGTAAGAAAGAACTTGATGAATGGATTAAATATAATTCCTTAAATAAATAACAAATTAGATAAAAGACTATTTATTCAGTGTGTAACAAAGAGATAAATTAAGTATCTAAAAAATAGGGGAGAACATTTGACTATGAAAAAGACAATAATAGGTTCAGTGGTTATGTTTACTGGGGCAATAGTTACTTTAAGCTTAATTATTACTGCTGCTTTATATGTACCTAACATTAATCAATGGCGTGGTTCAAAACTCTGGTTCGCAATTTTTGGAGCACAGGACATGGGAGCTACGGTTCAAAGCCTGTCAGTAGGAATACCATTTATAATAGGACTGATTCTATTTGCAATCGGGTTAATTATTCTAACAATAGAATATTTTAAAAAAGTTATTTAAAAGTTAATAAATTTTAAGGCATAATATTTCAACTTAAAGATAAGTAGCTCTTTTATTGGTTTAGTACTGTAAAACAGGAAAGAAGGCATCTAACTTCATAGAACAAATGCATTCACACGTCGGGCATTACGCCACACAGGGTAGTTATTTCAATAAGTTCTGCATTTAAAGTACAGCAAAGATGTTTCCGGTGGCTGTTGCAGAAGGCTCCAGCCAAACCCGTTCACCAAGTGCAAGTACTAAGGTTCACGGGCTTTGTGAAAGCAGAACGTTATATGTATTCCCAGCAAAGAATTTCCTTTGATTAAGATAGTAAAAAATTAAGATTTTATCAAATTAATAGGGGGCAATTAGAATGAAATATTTTAAAAAATTAGTAGGCGATAGAGTTTATTTATCACCAATGAATGTTGAAGACGTAGAAACTTATGTTAAATGGCTTAATGATTTTAATGTTACAGATGGTATTGGAAGTTCATATAGAATAACATCATTTGAAAGTGAGAGAGAATGGATAATAAAGAATTCAAGTCAGTATCAATTTGCAATTGTTGATTTAGTAAATGATAAGTTACTTGGTAATTGTGGTATACAAGGAATAGATCAATTAAGACAATGTGCTGAAGTAGGGCTATTTATTGGTGATGAAGAAAATCGTAATAAAGGATATGGAACAGAAGTGCTTAATCTTTTATTAGGTTATTGCTTTAATTATTTAAATTTAAATAATGTGATGTTAAAGGTTTTCTCATTTAATGAAAGAGCTATTAGCTGTTATAAGAAAGCAGGATTTAAAGAGATAGGCAGAAGAAGGCAATCATATTACTTAAAAGGCAAATTTCATGATGAAGTATATATGGATATATTAAGAGATGAATATTTAACGAAGTAGATAGCAAGTTTTGAAATTAAAAAGATTTTTGAAAATTTATATTTTATATCAAGTTTGGTATACTGGGTACTACATATAACAAATGCCTTCACACTTCGGGCATTCCGCTCTAAAGCCTAGTGATTTCAATGGGTTTGGCATTTGAAAGCATAGGAGAATATATTTCAAACGGCTATCACGATGGGCTCCAACGAAGCCCCTTCGCCGTGTCGAAGTGTCACATCGGCTCAGGAGCTTCGTGAAGGCCGGAGCCGTTATCTGAAAGATGGTGCAAGGGCCTCGACATTGTGTCGCGGATTAAACTAGGGAAGGGCTTTGGAGCCTTCGTTGGACTACAAAAGTTTTAGACTGTGATTTAAATATGATTTATAATCTGCATGACAGATCAGAACTAGGAGGTTAATCATGAAAAAATGGTATGATGAGGAGTACGAATGGGAAATCGAGGTAATAGGGTTTCTTCGTGGTGACCACACAGAACGGTATTGCCGAAACGGAGAGGAAATCGGAGATAAGTATACTTGCACTTATGGCTGTCCTGTAAATACAGATGGACATGGTATTTGCTCCAAAGTAATGATGATTATGTTTCCAGTCATGGAGGCTGTCAGAAGTGGTGGAGATTTAAAGAACATCGGTGGCGATGGCAAATATAGCAAGGATATTGTATGTCCAGATGGTTGCGTCATGTTCAGGATGACAGCAAAAAAACTTGGGAATGAGAATTTTTATAAGGGAAAGTTTTCCGATTAGTCTTGATATTTATTGTGTGCATTTTGAATCTAAGCCACAATGCACAATGTTATGAGCGTAATCTTTAGCGAGTATTCTTTTTAAAGTATATATTATTTGGGGGACCGACATCGTGTCGGCCTCCGAGTCACGGGGCACCATCCATCAGATAACACGGCTTCTGCGCAAGGGTTCTGTAGTAAGAAGGTGTTTGATGGAGTAAGAGAAATTACAAGGTTTGTAGTGAAAGTAAGTAAGACTGGCTTCACCATACTCGCGTTGGTCAATCGCCTCTAGGCGAACAGTGAAGACCACACTGGCTGCGAGCACCGCCAAGGAGAAGGGCTCTGAGGGTCTAGTTCGGACTTCACTTCTAAGCTTCAACAACGTCGCAGAAGTAAACCGTTAATTGAAAGACTAGGTTTGCTGTGTCGTGGTGACACATTGGCTCATGAGTTTCGAGAATGCGGGGCCGTTCTATGAAATAAAGTCAAATGAATATATGCATTATAAACATCTTAAGCGATGATAAATGCGTATTATTATATATCACCAATAAATACATTTTTAGGAGGATTCTTATGACAACTACAGCTAATTTGTTGATGGGATTGGTAGTATTTATATTACTACTATTTGGAGTACTTATTAAGTACTTTAAATGTTATTGGCTTATATCTGGTTACAATTCTTTGTCGGATAAAGAGAAATTAGAAATCGATATTATTGGATTAAGCCGTTTTATAGGTAATTGTAGTTGGGTTTTAGCATTAATATTGCTAGTAGGAAGCGTTTTTGGTTATTTGGGTAATACAATTGTTTTTTATATTTCAATATTTTCAGTTTTTGTCTTTGCTCCGTATATGATAGTTACATCGCAGAAATATAGTCATAAGCAGATAAATAAAAAAAAGAATTTTTTTACTATTATATTTTGCGTAATTATATTTATATTTGTTGCAGCGGTAATTTTGTATGGAATAAGAGAACCCGCTATTACAATAGGTCCACAAGAAATGAGTATTGGAGGAATCTATGGAACAGATATCAAATTAGATAGTGTTAAGGAAATATACTTAAATGATTCAATGCCTCAAATTAAATCTAAGACAAATGGATTTAATTTTGGCAATATTTTGAGAGGTAATTTCTCTCTAAAAGAAGCTAGTAATGCAAAACTTTTTGTTCATCAAGGAAAGCAACCATATATTTGGATTAAACATGATACAGGTTTAATCATTATTAATTTCAATGATAGTAATAAGACAAAAGAACTATACAAGGAGTTAGAAACAAAGGTAAAAAAATGATGTAATAATAAACTGCTATATTGTAGGACCATAAAGATTAGATGTGTACTTCATAGAACAATAGCTTTCGCACGAGGGCTACTGCTATCAAGTGCAGCTATTTTAGAAGGTCTTACAGGTAGTAAGTTTATAGGCTATAGAAGATGCTCCAGCCAAACCCGTCCACTGTGTCGTGGTGTCACATCGGCTCGCAGGCTTCGTGAGTGCCGGGCGTTAATTGAAGGACTAGGATCGCGCACATCCGTGCGCAGGTGTTTCAGGGAAATTACACAATATAGCACAGAACAAATGTTCTGTGCTATATTGTGTAATTTCCATTTATAGTATATAATGGATTGGTGATTTATTATCAGGTTTTGATTGGTGATTTTGCGTTTAGGCTCTTTTCTTTGTAATCCCAAACATAAGGACGGTGACGTTATAGTTGCTGCGGGGAATGCACAAAGGAAGGAGGTGGTTGCTATGAATAAGGAGTTTTACACATATATAGGCTATGCTTTTGTATTGTGTATTAAGTACATATTCATACCAATAGGGGTTGCTATTATTGGAAGATTACTTTCACAAAAGCTTCTTCCACCACAACCTAAAAAGCAAAGAAAAAAACGGCTTGTTAAAAACCGTTTAAAATAATACCCATATTCAAAACCTGACAGCGACAAGCGTCACCGTCCTTATATATATTATACCATTTGATTTTAAAGTGTAAACTATAAATTAAAATTAATAGAAGAAAATAAATAAATATTTTAGGAGGCGCCATCCGTGGCACACTTGTTCTGAAGGACCTAGTCCTTTAATTAATAAATGCTTTCACATAAAGGGTTCCACCATTTAGTTGAGACTTGATGGATGATATAGATATAGGAAAAGAAAGTAATTCATATTGGCTTAATTTATGGCTCCAGCCAAACCCGTTCCCGTGCCGTAGTGACACATCGGCTCTCGGGCTTTGTGAAGGCGGTGCCGTTCTCCGAAATGTTATTAACAAGATTATTGCATTTAATCAATTTTTACTGAAGGAGTGAATGTATGAATAAAATAATATTATTTTTATTAGTAGTATTCATTTTATCTGGATGTGTTGATACAAAAAATATTGAAACAATAGAAACGTCACCTTCAATGGATAGTCAAAAAATTACTATTGAAAAATCTAGTAACAGTAATAATCAAGTAAGTAATAATTCTAAAAAACCTGATATTAATGTTGTTGATTCTCCAATCTTAGTAAAAGGATATTTTTTAGGGGGATTATCGAGAGGCAAGTGGTTAAATTGTGAAGATTTTTATAATTCTAAACTCATCAATTTTGATAAATTTCAATATGATGTTTTTAAAAATGATAAGTATATAGGAAAAGCATATGGAAGTACGCCTATAGATCCTAAGACTGGTGAGTATTTAAAAGAAGATAAATTTATAGAAGATTTTTGTATGATTGATTTAATTGATAAAGCAAATAAGAATGTTGATTACGATATTGCAATAAAAGCAAACTGGAATCTATATCCTAGAGGATTTAAAAACCAAAGTCTGAATCAAGAGATATATTATAATTTGGTTATAGAACATTTAGAAAAAGCTGGAGTACTAAATCCAAAAACTAATCTAAAGCAAGTTATAAGGGTTGATTTAGATGGAGATAATACGGAAGAAGTTTTGATTTCAGCAGATAATACTAATGATTATAAGTTTGAGCAAGTAAAAAAAGGTGATAATGCTATTGTTTTATTTAGAAAAATCGTAAATGGTAAAGTGATTGATGAGGTAGTAGAACAAGATATTAGAAAGGAAGACGAAAAAGAAGTATCAATATTTAGATATTTATTTCGTATTGAAAATTTCGCAGATCTTGATGGTGATGGAACTATGGAAGTAATTATACGTCATTGGTATTATGAAGGAGAAAGTTGGGGGATTTATAAACTTAAAGATAATAAATTAGTTTTGATAGCTTCAAATGGTTTTGGAGTCTAAGTATATTATTGGAATGGATAT
>CAYQCA010000026.1:12486-18489 GCA_964415835.1 uncultured Clostridium sp.
AGTAACAAAGTACAAAGTAGAGTATCTTCCTAATAGTAAATATGTTATAAACATTTATAAGTATTATTAGATTATAAAACTTAGATTTAAAAAAGCGTTTATGTGCTAATATGAAGGAGGGATTTTATTGATTAAGAAACGCAGTATCTTTGGATTTTTAGTCTTGCTGATAGGGTTAGGCATAGGAGTTTATCTTTTGCTATTTTCCAATACCCATTTTGAGCTGATCTATAGTGGGATTTATGATCTTTCAAATAACCCGCAACTTGAAGCTCAGGATGTTTATTCTTTTACCTCTGAGGAACAATGGGATGACTTCAGTAAACAGTATCTAGGTGATGGACAAATTCCTGATATTGATAGTCAGGATAATCAAATATTGCTTGTTTTTACTAATCCCAACAATGATAAAATGAATATATACGAAATAACAAAAATAAAAAGATACATATCCTCGACAAAGATTATTATGGTAAAGACAGGACAAATATTTAATTTAGAAGGTTTTGAAGATAAGTCAAATGTTAGAAATGTAATGATTTATAAAGTAAATCCAGTTTTTAATTTTCCAATTAATAAGCATGTAGAGATTAAGAAAGTTAATTAGGATACCACGACAAAAATATTATAGACATACGTATTTGAAAAATTTAAACATAACAAAGATCATACTTAATCAAAATGGTCAACCATGAAGAACGAAAAGAGGAGTAAGAATGTTACCAAAAGCAATTTTATTTGATTTAGATGATACGATTATTTCTTTTGATGGGGCATCTGATTTTGCTTGGAAAGAAATATGTAAGTCATTTGTCAGTAATGAAAGAACGAGTTTTGATGAAAACCAATTATTACAATGTATAAGCAATACCAGGCAGTGGTATTGGGGAGACCCGGAGAGACATAAAACAGGCAGAATGAATATGACAGAAGCCAGAAGAGAAATTGTTAAAACTGCCTTAAGTCAATTAAATTACTTTGATGAAGATAAATCGAATCAAATAGCTGATAACTATAGTAAGTTACAAGAAGAAATGATATACCTTTTCCCGGGTTCAATTGAAACATTAAAAAAGTTAAAGAACTTCGGTGTAAGGATGGCCCTGATCACAAATGGGAGTTCGGAAAAACAGAGATGGAAAATTAATAAATTTTGTCTCTCTGAGTTCTTTGAGTTCATACTGATAGAAGAGGAAGTTGGCTTTGGAAAGCCCGACACGCAGGTGTTTGAACTGGCATTGAAGAAATTAAAGCTTAAACCGTCTGAAGTATGGATGGTAGGGGATAATCTGGTTTGGGATATTGAAGCACCACAAAAATTAGGGATATTTGCTATATGGAATGATTATAGAAGAAAGGGACTGCCAAAAGATTCAACAATAATACCTGACAGAATAATAAGCGAAATTTCTAATCTGATTATTGAAAATGATAAAGTAAAAATTGAACAGATAAAATCAGTTTCTGATAATGTTGATCAGCTTATAGAGCTTTTAAAACGAGTAGTTGAAGGTGGAGCATCAATTGGATTCCTCCCACCCCTGAATACAACTGTGGCCCGGAATTATTGGGAATCGGTATTAGCTCCTGACGTATATTTATTTGTTGCAAAAATTAACAATCGGATAATCGGAAGTGTTCAACTGCATTTATGCACAAAACAAAATGGCAGACACAGAGCTGAAATAGCAAAACTTATGATTGATCCTGATTATCGCCGCAGGGGTATAGGACGATTATTACTGCTAACCGTTGAAGAAAAAGCGCTGCAAGAGGAAAGATCGTTGCTTGTTTTAGATACAAGAGACGGAGATGTTTCAAATATACTATACAAATCAATGGGGTATATATCAGCAGGCCAGATACCTAGGTATGCAAAATCTGCTAATGGAGAACTACATACAACCATCTTTTATTATAAGAATTTAGAATTTGTTTGATTGCCATTTTAGGTATATAATGGGTATGATGACTTTAATGTTTCATGGAGGGAATTACTATGATTTGTCCAAAATGCAATATCGAATACAGAGAAGGTGTCACTGAATGTTGTGACTGCGGAGTAGAGCTTATTGAAAACAAAGCTGCAGAGCAAAATAGGAAAGACGATTGGTGTTATAAATTTGGAAAGACTACTGCCCAACAGGCTATAACTGCTCTGTTTTTCCTTGGAATAATTCCGGAGTTGTTTGCTTCAATATTATTTGGAAGGTTCTTATATTTGTCTAATACATATTATAAGGGTATTTCATTCATTCAAAATGGAATGAAAACCTTCTCAGAAAGGGAAGTTAATAATTTACCATTGGGCATTTTAGGCGGCATTACATTTTTTATTGTAATAGTTCTTATCTGGAAGGTGATTTGCGAGCTTTTAATTATAATATTTAGAGCTATAGAAACATATACTCAAAAGTACAAAGATTAGTAAATAAATATTCGGTGCTTTTGTCCATGTGGCATAAATTTTGTTTTCATAAAAATTGAAAACTATAGTTTGCCGGGAGGTACAAATTTGAAAAAGACTATTTTTATAATAAGTTTGTTTATAATATTTATAAACATCCCTGCATGTACTTCAAATCAAAATACAAAAGAATCAACTACAACTGAGGCAGCGGTGACAAATGTAATGTCAACGAATTCTGCAGCTACAACCAGCGTCACTTCGGATTCTTCGGCTAGTGAAAATGTTGTTAAAACTTTATCATATAGCGATTTAATACCTGAGGAAAGACTTATATACGATGAAATAAGAAATAACCTCAAGAAAAATAAAAAGTATTCTATCAATTTTTTTGATAATTCTTTACAGGGAATAATCAAATATGATTTTAATGCTGATGGAATAATTGAAGAATTAAAATACTATACAAAGATTGATGAAACTAATCACTATACCAGAATGATTAAAGTTCAAATAAATGATACATATGTAGAAAAAGAACAAACCGGTGATTATGGCGGGATCAACAGTTTAGCAATTATTGATGCGGATAAAACTGACGATTATGTTGAGATTGTAATTTCTGAAGGTGAATTATCAGATAGAACGAATAATATTTTCTATAGATTTGATGGCGAAAAATTTCATGAAACCGGAAACCTAATCGGCAGTATTCTTGATTATACAGGAGATGGTAAAATATATTATTGGGGAGGAAATCTGTACGAACCCGGTTATTTTAATGAATTTGATAGTAATATGGCATTGATTTACTATGATATAAAAACGAACAGGAAATATACGACAGATCAAATTCTAGGTAAAACATTTATTAGTGATAGAGAGATAATTCTTTATAAGTCCAAAGAAGATGTAGTAAGTGGCGCACCTATTGAACATGAAGCAATATTGGAAGCGTATAAAGAAGGTATTATTAGAGAAATGGAAGCCGGAGAAAAATTCACTGTATTAAATATTGATGGATTAATTTCTAATGAAGAATTTGAAGGTAAGATTGAATATTTCAATAATGATAACGGTGTTTTAATAAAAACTGAAAAAGGTGAAACAGGCTGGATCGGCGGATTTCATATGGTTTGGGACTGAAAGTACATAACCAGTTTGTAAATTTATTTTGAGAGCTGATAAAGAGGATTAAGATAATATTGATCTGAAGGGGGACAGGATGAAGAAAATTCTTACCGGCATTATTATTATGCTGCTGATAGTAATGTTTGGACTGACGTACTATTCTCAAAAATCTCCGCAAGAGCCTCCTGAAATAACAATAACCATCGGAGATAAAAAAATAGAGTATGTTGTTGCAAAAAATGAATGGGATAATGCGAAATATGATAGGGAAGATACATTTAAATCTATTTTGAAGGAAGTCAAAGAGGAAGAAATTCCGTATATTGATATAGGGAAAACTGTTGAAATTACTTTTAGAGCAAATTCGCCAAAAGAGTTTTCTATATACGACATCTTGTTGGTTAAAAATGGAGATGAATTGTTTTATAATCTGAAAGAGAATGTTACTTACGTGAAGAATAAAGACAAGTACTCCTTTGAAATAAAGAAGAATATGACTTCTGCACTAAGTTCCTATTATGAAGAAAACAAAAAAGATATCCGTGGATTTAGAATGATTGCTAAATGGGGGAAGAACGAATGTGAGTATGCATTTGTAATAAAAACGGATGCATATTAAATAAATTTAATTAGAAGGTGGTAAAATGGATATATTCTTTTGGATAGTTGATCTCTTAATACCTTTCACCATGATTGTTCTAGGATTGGTTTTTAAGAAAAGACCTCCTAAAAAAATAAACTGGGTGTATGGCTATCGAACAACTCGATCTATGAAGTCACAGGCTGCATGGGATTATGCACACAAGCGTATAGGGGGTCTGTGGATTAAGATTGGCATTGCTTTGCTATTGCTCATTACATGCAGTAAGCTATTAGAGCCAATTGCAAAAGAGTACTTAAGCTTAATACATGCAGGTTTGGGTATTTTTGCTTTAATTATCGGGATACCAATTGTTGAAAAAGAGTTGAAAGATAAGTTTGATAGCTAATATTCCTATCTACATGATATATATTTATTCAATTGCATATAATATTATACATTCTATATGATCAGAAAGGTGAATTTAATGAAAATCATATTTTACATTATTATGGCAGTTGCATTTATTTTGGTAACATTTTTCGGTATAGGTCCCGTACTTTTTGCAGATGGACAAATGGCAGAAAGAATGTTCACGTTAGCTATCGTAATTTTGATATATTTGATTCTTATATTTATAACAATAGTGGTTTCAAAGCGTATGAAGAGCTCCGGAAAGTAAAAGTATTTATCCAAAAAAGCTTCCATAAGGTGGCTTTTTGTTTTAATTATTAGCATAATATGGTATTATATTTTCGACTAATTATTAAAAAGAAGGATAACAAATGACTATTAAATAATTTTTTGTGAGGAGAAGTATAATGTACGAGCAGATTGCTGTGGACAGAAGCTCTAAATTTAAACGAAAGAATAGAAAACTGAAAAAGGTATTATTTATTATATTTTTAGTGCTCATTATATCGTTTATAGCTACATTGGCTTTGATCCCTCATTTTGTTATGGGTGAAGTAATCAATTCACATGTAGACTTTAAAAAAATCTATTCTGCTGAAGAATTTGGAATTACATCTGAAAAATTAAGCTTAACGACTTCGGATGGATTAAAGATTGCAGCATATGAAGTAGAAAGTTCTGCCCCCGAAGCAGTTGTAATTTTCCTTTCTGGAATCCAAAATCCATCTGTTACTGCTTTTTATGGGCATGCTGCCATGCTGAGAGACAATGGTTATGCATCTATTCTCTGCGAGATGAGAGCACATGGTGAAAGTGAAGGAGATATTATTAGCTTTGGTTATAAAGAATATTTGGATGTAAAAGCAGTTGTTGACTACATAAAATCACAAGATAAATATCGGGATATACCTATAGTGGTTTATGGATTGTCAATGGGGGGTGCGGTAGCGATCAATGCTATTGGAGAAATTGATGAAATTGACGGACTTATAAGCATGTCAGCTTTTTCATCATTCGAAGATGTTTTTTATGACAATATGTTAAATATGGGTATGCCTAAATTGTTTTGTACTTTAGAAAAGCCTTTTATTAAATTATATGCAGGCTTTAAGTTTGGATTTAGCAATATCGGTTTTAATCCGAAAAACCAAATAAAAAAGCTAGGCGATAGACCCGCATTGGTTTTTCATTCTAAAAACGATTCTCAAGTGCCCTATTCAAGTGTAGAAAGGATTATGGAAAATGCTCCAGGTACCGTTGAAACCTGGATTAAAATTGGTGATTATCATATTCCAACCGAGAGTTTAAAGAACCCTCTCGAAGATGCGGAGTATTCAGGACGTATTATGGGCTTTCTTAATAAACATTTTGGAAATACCGAAAGCAATGATAAAAGATCTGATTTTTCTATAAACGTAAACAATAAGTATATAACTTTAAAGGATTGGGACAATAAAGTAGATTTAAAAGG
>CAYQCA010000026.1:18589-29757 GCA_964415835.1 uncultured Clostridium sp.
GAAATAAACATTTATCATGAAATTCCGTAAGTTTTAGAGGCCATTGAAAAATTTTAAGGGAATAAAGCTGCAATAGAATGCTAGCATTAAATTTTTAGTAAAAAATTAGGGGTGAAAAAGGCAGATGAGTACAGGCATTATAGTTGAAAACCTGATAAAGAGTTATGAAAACCGGGTTGTAATAGACAATATCTCCTTCTCCGTTAAAAAGGGTGAAATATTTGCACTATTAGGAGCAAATGGTGCAGGGAAGACTACTACGCTTGAATGTATTGAGGGTATCAGAAAATATGATTCCGGTCAAATAACAATTAACGGTATAATCGGGGTACAGCTTCAATCATCTTCACTCCCGGAAAATATTACAGCTATTGAAGCATTCCGGCTTTTTTCCAAATGGAATAATAAATCTGTTAAATTGGAACTTTTTGATAACTTTGGTTTGACAACTATTAAAAACAGTCAGTATAAATCCATGTCAACCGGTCAAAAGAGAAGGCTCCATCTGGCACTTTCCCTCATTAATGATCCTGAAATTGTATTTCTTGACGAACCAACAGCGGGACTTGATGTGGAAGGAAGAGTTTTTTTACATAATGAAATCAGAAAATTAAAGGCAAAAGGGAAAACAATTATCCTCGCAAGTCACGATATGGCTGAGGTGGAAAGCTTGTGTGATACAATTGCTATATTAAAAGACGGTAAAATAGCATTTACCGGGACTCCACTTGAATTGACAGGAGCATACCTCAGTAATAGTAAGATTTACATTAAAACCTCAAAGCCATTGGGCATAGGCGCTTTAAAGTTTAGTCAGCCAACCGGTTTTGAACAAGACTATCTGGTTACTGTAGCAACAGAACTTGGTGATGCTTTGCTTGAACTTTTACAATTAGCCAAAGACGAGAACAATAAAGTAAAAGATATAAGAATTGAGAGTTCAACTCTTGAGCAAAGTTTTATTCAGATAGCAACGGAGGGAATAAGATGAGTGCATTTTTCTATGGAGTAATATTGCAGTGGAAATTAGACCTCAGGAATAAAGGAATTTTAGTAACGTACTACCTGGTACCACTTGTATTTTTCGCCTTTATAGGAGCTATTTTTGCATCTATTAATCCTGAATCAAAAACCACATTAATCCAGTCCATGACTGTTTTCGCTGTTACAATGGGAACAATGCTGGGAGCACCAATTCCATTGGTGGAGCTTTATTCGAGTGAAATTAAGAAAGCTTATAAGGTCGGCAGGGTACCTTTATGGACACCGGTTTTGAATAATTATATCTCTGCATTTATTCACTTAATGATAACGTCGACAATTATATTCTTTATTGCCCCTATTGCATTTAATGCCGTTATACCGGAGAATTTGGTGCTTTACTTTATGTCATTGGCAGTGCTTATAATTGTTTCCTTAGGTGTGGGAACAATATTAGGCTTATTCATTACAAGTACCTCTAAGCTGACAATGTTTGGACAGCTGATATTCCTGCCATCTCTGATGCTGTCAGGAATAATGTTCCCAACAAGAATGCTGCCGGATATACTTATCAATATTGGTAAAATATTCCCTGCAACATGGGGATTTATTATTACCACCAGCAATCAGCTTGACCTAAAACTATTTATACCGTTAATTATAATTTTCAGCATTACCGGTTTACTAAGCTGCATTAAGGTATCTAGAATAGGTATTGATTAGATAACTAACTTAAAAATGGAGAGTGGATTATATGAAAAGTATTAAACCAGGGCGCGGCCCGTCAGGAATGTCCTTTATTGGATCAATAATTGCAGTTGTTTTCGGAGTTTTTTGGACCATTATTGCAGCAAGTATGATGGCGAATGCTCCATTCGGAATTATCGGCTTAATTTTTCCGCTATTCGGAGTAGTTTTCATTATGGCCGGAATAGTTCAGGCGGTTTACCACTTTAAGAATGCAACAGCGAAGAATAGATATTCTGAATTTGATATAACAGACTCTACTGAAGAAGGTGATCCAACTGACAAATGGATAAATAACTCGATTGACCATGAACAATTTAATGAGCCGAAGAAATATCAAAATGCAGTAGCAAACTTTTGCCCATATTGTGGGGCTCAGCTCCAAACTGAATATAAGTTCTGTCCTAAATGCGGTCAGGAAATTAAATAGGTACAAGGATTGGTTTTCTATTATAAAAACAGCTGCCATTGTGTAAAATAGCAGCTGTTTGATTTATATTATGATTTAGCTCTTACTTTGTTTTTATAATCTTTAGTATGAGATCCATCACAGTGAGGAGCATTTTCTGTTTTGCCGCACCTACATAAATGCAGCTCAGATGCTTTTTCAATTACATTACCTTCACCGTCCAACAACTCAACATCCATATTGTTTGTTAGCAGTTAAATTTTATTCAATTCGAGAAAAGAGAATATTTCAAAATATTAATTAGATATTTAAGGATTATTTAATAATTAAAATTTTATACTTATCACATGAGACAGGAAAGGTGATGAGAAAGTTGTTCTTTAAAATATTAAAAAAAGATATAAAAAGAAAAAAGGCAATGAACATAATACTGTTTTTATTCATGATCACAGCCAGTATGTTAATAGCCGGAAGTGTAAATATGTTGTATAGTTCAACCACCGCTTTGGAAAATTTCAAAAGAGTATCCAATACGCCGGACAATATAATAATTACTTATTCCAATAGCAGAATTAATAGTCAAATGAAGGAATGGACGGATAAGAGCAATATGATACAGAAGATTGCTTCTGAAGAAGTACTCTTTGTTACAGCTGATGATATTACTCTACCATCACAACATGGTAAACTGACAGACGAAGAAACTCTTGCTTTGGCTAGAAACCCAAAGGATTATAATCTGGTATTTGATGAAAAGGACCAATTGTTTGAAATTAAGCCTGGCGAAGTTGCATTGCCCATAATTTTCAAGGGGAAATTAGGCATAAAGGTTGGAGAAGAGTTAAGTATTAAGCTGGGTAAGATTGAAAAAAAGCTTGTTTTAAAAACTTATGTTAAAGATGTTTTGTTCGGCTCTGAATTGATGGGGTTGAAAAGAATTATATTAAGTGACAAGGATTACGAAGATTATTATAATTCAGACCAAAGCCTTGTACTTGAAGTCTGGTCAATTATAAAAAATGACAATATAAGCTATGAAGATATAGACAAGGATTTCGGAAAGACTTCAATTTCATCCATATCCACCCTTAACAGTGAACTTGTATCCTTTACATATATTATGGATTTAATAACAGCAGTAATTATGATTATAGTCAGCATATTCTTAATCCTGATTTCTTTCTTAATTTTGCGATTTACAATAGTATTTACAGTTGAGGAGGATTACAAGGAAATAGGAATAATGAAGGCAATCGGACTCAAGAATAACGGAATAAAAAGAATATATATGGTTAAATATTTAGCTTTGTCACTATTTGGCGGTATCCTGGGGTTTATTGCAAGCATTCCGCTTTCTTGGTATCTAATGGCTAGCATTTCGCAACGGATTATTATTAAAACATCATTGATTAATTATATTTTATCGGCAATCAGTGTAATATTCATTATTTTAATTACAAGTGGATTCTGCTATCTCTGTACCAGAAAGATAAATAATTTATCAGCTATAGACGCTATCAGACAAGGAAGTAACGGTGAAAGATTTTCAGTTTCAAAAAAACTTAAACTTCATAGGATGAAGCATATCAGTACTCCGGTATATTTGGCTTTAAGTGATATAATTAGCGGATTCCGAAGATTTAAAATACTTATAATAACTTTTATATTGGGAACAGCCATTATCATTATTCCAATAAACATAATCAACACCTTAAACTCAAATGGTATTCTCTCTTTATTCGGACAGGGTAATATTGATTTCAGAATCGGATCCAACAGTTTTTCAGTACAATATATGAATAAAGGCATTGATGCTTTAATGAAAGATATAAATCAAATAGAGCAACAAGCTGAACAAAAGGGGGTAAAGATTAATATATACCCTGATTTAAGCTTTATGACAAAAATATATTCGGATAATCCTGACCATAGCAAGAGTATTTTGAGCTATAAAGCTGTTGGTTATCCATCGGAAAATTATACATATTTAATCGGTACTCCACCAAAGTTGGAGAATGAGATTGCGATATCGGATATAGTTGCTGAATATTTTGGAGTTAGCCCGGGTGATACCATCAACTGCTCCATTGATGGACAGTGGAAACAATTTATTATCACTGCAACTTACCAAATAATGAACAATCTGGGCTATGCTGTAAGATATTCTGAAGCGTTTGAACTAGGTCTTGATAAATGCAGCGGATTTATGCTGTTTGGAGAAGTTCTTGATGAAAAAATTAATAAGACAGAGGCTGTTAGCATTCTGAAAGACAGTTTTCCCGAGCTTGGGGTTACTACCAGCGAGGAGTATATTGATACGCTGATTGGAAGTGTACTGGTTCAATTAAATCTTGTTAAGAATATTATCCTGGTTATAGTTTTAGGTATTAACTTTCTTATAACCAGCTTACTGGTAAGAATGCTTTTGACAAAGGAGATACCTGAGGTAGCATTGCTAAAAGCAATAGGGTTTAGGGATAAATATATCTGGAAATGGCAGGCTGTAAGAATTGCTGTAATACTAATAGTTTCAGTGATTTTAGGTGCATTAATTGCTAATCTTACAGGTGGTTTCCTGACGTCGGGAGTATTTAAAATGATGGGTGCAACAAAAATAGATTTAGTAATTGAACCAATACAGGTATTTTTAATTTATCCGCTCATAATTCTGTTAATTACGATGGCAGCAGTTTTTGTCAGCCTCGGAAGAGTAAAGAAGACGAATATATGGGAAATCAATAATCAGGAATAATGTTTAAGGTCGAAAGGGGAAGCGAAAATGGGTAAAGTATTAAGTGTAAATAATCTGTGTAAAACATATATTGTGAACAAACGACAAAACAATGTTCTTAGAAATGTAAACTTTGAAATGGAGGAAGGTGAATTTATTTCTATAATGGGACCTTCAGGCTCAGGTAAATCCACTCTCCTTTATACGGTAAGCGGAATGGACCGTTTGACAGCAGGAAAAGTAATATTCTGTGGAAAAGATATCAGTAACTTAAATGCGAATAAAATGTCTGAAATCAGACTTAACGAAATGGGCTTTATATTCCAGCAGATGCATATGTTGAGAAATTTATCTACCTATGATAACATCATTATATCGGCCTATAACTCCGACAAAGGAAAGACAAAAGAACAGCGTAATTGTATAAACGAATATGCGAAAGAGCTTATGAGAAAGCTTGAGATAATTGAGATCGCAGATAATGACATAACTGAGGTTTCCGGGGGACAGCTGCAGAGAGCATGTATATGCAGAGCATTAATCAACAAACCGAGAATGATATTTGCAGATGAGCCGACGGGCGCCCTGAATTCAAAGGTTTCCAACGAAGTTATGGCGGAGCTGAATAAAATTAATGCTGAAGGAACTTCGATTTTGCTCGTTACTCACGATGTTAAAGTCGCAGCAAAAACAGATAAAGTGCTCTATATTGTAGACGGAAACATTCAGGGAGATTTCTGTTTAGGCAAATTTACTGATGATTCAACTGTAAAGGAACGGGAAAGAAGGCTGAACAGCTGGCTTATGGATATGGGTTGGTAAGAGGAGGACCTAATGGTAGACTTGTTAATAATTGAAGATAATATAGAGCTTGCAACCATTCTTTGTGATTTTCTCTCAAAGGATGGTTATTCTCTGTTCCATGCAAAAAGCGGGGAAGAAGGCATGCAATATTTAAAACAAAACACAGTCAAATTAGTTTTGCTGGATATTATGCTGCCTGGACTTGATGGATTTGGTGTATGTAAATTAATTCGGGAGAGGGGTAATTTACCAATAATAATTATGAGTGCCAGGGTGGACAAAAAAGATAAACTGTCAGGTCTGGAGCTAGGGGCAGATGATTACATAGAGAAACCTTTTGATATTGATATTCTTTCAGCAAAAATCGCTGCCCAGCTTAGAAGGAGCTATCGGTTTATTGAAAACAACAGCGTATTAGCAGATAATGATATAACTATAGACTTGGATGCAACAGTTGTATATTATAAAAACAACAAGCTGGATATGACATCAAAGGAATATGAGCTTTTGCTCATCTTTCTACAAAACAAAGGAAAGACACTTCGCAAGGAGTGGCTGTTTGACAAAGTTTGGGGAGCTGACAGCTACAGCGAGCCTTCAACATTGACAGTACATATAAATAAACTCAGAGAAAAGATAGAGGAATCACCCAAGAAACCAAAACGAATTGTTACCGTGTGGGGAGTTGGCTACAAATATGAAACACTTTAATAAAATTATAGCTACAGTAGTTGTACTCTGGCTGTTACTGGCAGTGGCATCCACTTATATTATATATATTTATGGTCATAAGGAATTGGATAAGGGCTATTTAGTAGATTTAAACCGAATAAATGCATATTTAACAATCGGAAAATCCATTTCGAATTTAGATGTCTCGCAATTTGAATATGTTAAAGAAATAGATTATATCAGGCTTCCGGCATCGAAAACAGAGATCGATGAATTTTTTGCCGGTAAAGACCTTTTACGGAGCTTGGAATATAGGATTGAGCCTATATTTGACAGAAATGAAGTATCAGGTTATATTCGTTTTATGTATGAGACAAATATTGGACTGAATATCAAAAAAATAATTATTGTTCTAAATGCATCCCTATTTCTGATGACATTTTTGATAATGATTATTTTATTCTATATCAGAAAATCCATTTTAAAACCCTTTAACGAAATTGTAGATATGCCCTATGAATTGTCAAGAGGGCACTTGAGAACAGGTATAAAGGAAAACAGAAATCGGTTCTTTGGTAAGTTTTTATGGGGATTGGATCTCCTTCGGGAAAATCTGGAGTCACACAAGAACAGAGAATTGCAGCTTGAAAAAGAAAAAAAGATGATGATTTTATCTATTTCCCATGATATCAAGACACCGCTCAGTACAATTAAACTATATTCAAAAGCCATTTATGATAACTTGTATAAAGCTGAAGAAAAGAGGATTGATGCGGCCAAGCTTATAGAGGAAAAAGCTGATCAGATAGAGAATTTTGTAAGTGAGATAATAGCGGCTTCTACTAAGGATCTACTTGATATTCAGGTGAACGTGGGAGAATTTTATTTGAGTGAGCTTGTGAAGCGGATAAGTAAAGCCTATTATGAAAAGCTAAAATTGCTGAAAATCGAATTTGAAATCAGTGAATATGAAGATATCCTTCTTAAAGGTGATTTGGACAGAATTACCGAAGTTTTTGAGAATATTATAGAAAATGCAATAAAATATGGTGACGGAAAGAGGATAAGAATTACTTTTGAGGATGAAGATTACTGCAAGCTAATTACTGTCACAAACTCAGGTACTCCTATACCATCTACAGAATTTGTCCATATGTTTGATAGCTTTTGGCGTGGGGCAAATGCTCATGATAAAAAAGGAAATGGATTGGGACTGTATATTTGCAAGGAGATAATGAATAAAATTGAGGGCGACATATTTGCCCAAAGTACTGAAAATACAATGAGCGTGACAGTTGTAGCCAGATATAGCTGATGTGATGTTTACATTTAGTGCATACATCGAGGGCTTTTGCAAGTATTGGAGGTTAATACGAAAGGAGATATAAGATGCTGATTAAAAAAAGCAAACTCTCAACTGATTTATTAAAGGGAAAAACCATTCTTATAACTGGTGGAGGAGGCGGAATAGGAAAGGAAACTGTACGTGCATTTGCCTGGCTTGGAGCAAATGTAATAGTTGCTGAAATAGACGAGAAGAGGGGTAGAAATACTGAAAAGTCAATAAACCAGGAACTTAATACAGACAGAGTTCGTTTTTATCACATAGACATAAGCAACAAAAAGCAAATTGATGAACTATACTTACACATAACAACCACTTTTGGACATCTGGATGTATTGTTTAACAATGCAACAATAACGCCACTAGGAGCTATAGATGATGTCAGTATTGAAGATTGGGACATAAGTTATTCTGTTAATCTGAGAGCACCTATATTACTAATCCAGAAATTTCTGCCTGACATGAAGAAGAGGAATTCTGGAATAATTGTATTTGTTCCATCTTCCGGAGCAGCTCCCTTTATGGGGGCATATGAAATATATAAGACGGCTCAGGTAGAATTGTGCAATACATTGGCAGGTGAACTTGAAGGCACAAATATCATAACTTATGCAATCGGACCTGGCCTTGTAAAGACAGAAACTGCCCTAAAAGGTATCGAGATTGTCGCTAAGCATATGGGTATGTCAACTGAAGAGTTTTATAAGATGAATGAAGCTCATATTCTGGACGAAGAAACAGCAGGAACGGGTTTTGCTGCTTCTGTTGCATTGGCTGACAAATATAACGGTCAGGAAATTGGAGCGATACAAGCATTGATTGATGCAGGAGTTTTTCCGGAGATCAAGCAACAAAATAAACAAATAATACTTGATGCCAGTCAACTAAAAAAAATAAATCTATCTCTAAAAAATATTATAAGAACTTATAATGAACAATATGAAGGTTGGCTGGAACGTAGCATTTTTGAGAGACAATGGGTTTTGCGTGACTTCAAAAAGACTGTAGGGAAGTCTTCTGATGAAATCAGGAACATAATTAATCATATTGAAGCGGGCGAGATATTTGAACACAAATCTACATTTGTTAATTTGAAAAAATATTACAAAAGACAGCTAAATCTATTGCAAGGCTATGAGAAAGACCCGGTGAAATTAGAGGAAAATATAACAATTATACTTTCATGGATTGATGATTTAGATGCTATATTAAGTTATTGTTAATGCAACTAGAGCAGAGTTTTATCGGGTACTCCAGAAATAAATTGGATTAATTTACACCGGTTATATGAACAAAATGTGTTTTGTATGCATTTTTAGTCCAGGGCACATACCATGCGTCTATGGTATGTGTCGAAATAACCGGCTCATACCTTTCTTTAGCACTGTTGTATACCATATCAACAATAATTGCTGAGTGTTTCAGATTGGTTGTTTTTGACCATTCATACTGTATTATATCTCCATACTTAATAAATTCGCCTATGGTGCTGATGTATTCAGCATCTGAATTTATTACTTTTTCAATACCCTTTGGTCCATATTCACTATTCCTGTAATTGCCCAGCAAAATATAATTAAGGCCTTTAGCGGTGCTCCAGGTCCAGGGGTAACTATCATCTGTTGTCTTTGAGGTGCCTTTATTATCATAATACCATTGATAGGAACCTGTTTTATCATTCTGGGCTCCACCTGCACGAAGACATTGGGAGACAAAATTTGTGCAATCACCGCCCTCGCCGGCTTGATCACCGAGATTGACGAAGGCTCTTGAGTAATTTCGCCAATATGTGCTTGCCCAATTATATGCTCCGTCTCTACTATAGCCAATGTTGGCTTCAGGTCTTTTTTCATTCATTTGCCCGTAGTAGAATTCAGATGTACTATAATTGACTTCATTTTCAAGCCTTTCTGATGATGTTAGTGTAAGTCTGGCCGGCATACTCCTTTTAGCCCTTTTAACCGATTCATTAGCCTGCTTTTTTAGCTTTTCCATATCTTTTGTCATTCGATGAAGGTCATCCTTTATTGCTTCATCCGAGTGAATACGGTCAGTCATGTATTTATCAGCAGTGATTTTCCATTTGCCATTTTCACGGCATAAAACTAAAAGGTGCTGTTCACACTTAATTCCGGTAATAGGTTCACCTAGTGCGTTTGAGGCGTTCCAGTAAATTACTGTTTTTAGGTACGCTTCAACAGTTGCGGTAGTACCTTTTGAACCTGAATCGATAATCTGTACATGTGGTTCTACTTTTTCAATGGCATAGTCATTTAAGGAATAAGCTAATAAATAATCTTCCAGCAGATTTTGCTTTGTAAATATCATATATTTTTGAGCACTTATTGTTTTATTGGAATAATATTTATCAATTGCGTCGATATTTTTTGTCACAATGGTATACATTTTGTTACAGAGAAATTCTTTCGCGAATTCTTCCGGATTATCAGATTTAACAGGCTCTGCATTAACAAAGCCCATAGTATATATAGTGAAATTTATTACTGCCAAAAATCCAATTAATCTCTTTATCATATTGTTCCTTTCTAAAATAAAAGTTATTATTCTGCCAACAGAGTTTTTTGATTACTTGATGCATTCTTTCTGTTTTTAATTGCTGAGATTATAAGCATTAATACAGGGAATAAAATATCAATTGGAAATGCCAGTAGTGCATCACCAAAACTTTCAGTCCAATGAATAAAATCTAATGGATTTTGAGGTATAATCCAGAATGAAAGTACAACTATTAAAACGCAAAAAGCAGATACTAAGGGCCTATAGTCTTTAAGCTGAAATATATCAGAAAGCATTTTAACTGATACATACAATAATACACTGGCTTTTGCACCTGTTCCGATTAACAAACTCGCATCTATTAGTGGATCAATGTTTAGTGTTGGAATCAATTGTGCTGCTATATGGGAGGAATACTGTACTGTTCCCAGCAAATCGGACCCAACTGCCATTATATTTCTGAGTGTATTAATCATTAAAATAATTCCAAAAGTTAATGTAGAGAGATAAACAGCCTTAAAACGACCTTTTTCGTTATTTGTATATGGGATAATCATTAAAAATAAATAAATATCACCGAAGATTATGCTGATTGTACGTATTGTGCTTTTCAGTACCGGAGTGAACTCTTCAAGTATTGGCTTAAAGCGAATGAAATCAGAATCTTGGAAAAAAGAAGCTGATAATATTAAGGTAAATAATAGCAGTATTGGTGTTGCTACTTCACTTAGCCTTCCATAGACAGATAAGCCTTGTCTGGTTACAAATAGGATAGCTACAATATAAACGATTGTAAGAAAAACTATTGGAGTTTCAGTATAATTTATGCTAACTAAAAAATCCTCATAAATCCTTGTGTTCATTGATGTCCTATATATATAAAATATAACGTAGAAAAGTGCGATGATCTTTCCAAATATTTTTCCGAAGCATCTATCTAATATTTCTGTTAAAACGAGTCC
>CAYQCA010000027.1:0-4742 GCA_964415835.1 uncultured Clostridium sp.
AATTTTCGTTGAGCTTGCTTAATTTCATTTAGTCCCTTGGCGTTGTCTGCCAATAAATCTTTAACTACAGATGATAGCCTAGAAAGATCATCACAAAATACACCGAGCTTGTTATTAACTGCAAAATCAGGATTTTCCTGTTCCTGACCGGGCAAAGAACCTGTTATAATAAGCGGTACATTACATGAGATCGCCTCCATCATTACATTTGGGCTGCCCCTTGTAAAAGCTATGTCTGAGGCTAACATATAGTCTTCGATATTTGTTACATATCCATAGATATCAACTCTTCCCGGGTATTGAACCGACAGAGTTTTTTCGAGTTTCTCTTTCAGAGATTCATTTCTTCCTGCAATTATACGGACATTTGAATTAAAATTGTCCAAAATTATTTTTGCTACGGTATTCATATCGCCCGAACCTTCGCCTCCGCTCATAATGAGACATTCCAAAGGTCTTTCAAGGGTATAATCATTACTAGGAAGATTTCTGCCAATATGTTGTGTAAATCTGGATCTTACGGGGAAGCCGATTACTTTAAGCTTATCTTCAGGCACGCCAAAACCCATGCACCTTTCCTTGGCCTCGCTAGTTGGACATATTATACAATCAGCCCGGGAATCGGCCCACAAGGGTGATATGCTTACCAGGTCAGCCACAAAGGTAACGAATGGAATATTTATTTTATATTCTTTAAGAATATTAATAATTGGTGTATTAAACACCGGGTGAACGCTTAAAATAAGATCCGGCTTATATTTTCGCAAAACTTTTATAAAGTTTTCTCTTATAGTTAACTCGGTAAATTCATGTATAAATGCAGGACTTCTCTTGGAAACCTGCCAGGCTAATTTCCAAAGATCTTTAGCGTTTCTGGTAACAACGCCATATGATTTTCCTACTTTTACCCACATGTTTCCACCTAACTCAAAACCATCTATAATATTTAAACAAATATCTTCATGTACTGAAAATTGTTCCTTTAATGCTTCACTAATACTCTTATGACCATGTCCTGTATAATCAGAAGAAATTATTACGACATTTTTCATGTTTTTTAGGCCTCCCAATATAATTGTGTATCTATTACTAGCATTTATTATATAATAATATATTTTTAAAGTAAAAAGATACCCTTCTAATTTTAAATTCTTTTTTACTTTCGATTAATTATACGGCAAATATATTTAAATGTTTGATTCATTTTATATTTTTAGTATGCCCAAACGTTATAATCACAATTTACTTTTCATATATTATTTCATGGTTATTACAAAACTCGATTACTCGGTTTAATACCTTCGCTTTCAGCCGATAGTAATTGACTATATGAATAAATTAACAGTTGGGGTGTGAAATTATTGAAAAAAACATTAAAATCAATATTAGTTATTTTATTAATATTACAGATTTTAATATGGCCGACTGCAGTTTTAGCCGACGAATCAAGCGATGATGGTCCAATTGGCGATTTAATGCTAAATGAAAGTATCGAGACCACTATTAATAGAAATCCGAAGGTATCAGCGGGTTCAGCAATAGTTATGGATATGGTAAGCGGTAGAATATTATATGAAAAAAATGCTTATACGAGAAGCTCAATAGCAAGTACTACAAAAATTATGACAGCGATTGTTGCAATAGAAAATAGTAATGATAATGAGGATGTATTAGTCAGTAAAAAAGCTGCTTCGATTTCTGGCTCAACAGTTAATCTAAAAGAAGGTAAAATATATAAGATGGGAGATTTATTATATGCACTAATGCTGCGATCAGGGAATGATGCGGCTATTGCAATAGCTGAACATGTAGGTGGTTCTGTGGAAGCTTTTGCTGAAATGATGACCAGAAAGGCCGCTGAAATTGGAGCGACCAATACAAATTTTGTTACACCTCATGGGTTGGATGACCCTCAGCATTTTTCAACTGCTTATGATTTGGCATTAATTACTCAGTATGCGTTGAAGAATGAAAAGTTTAATAAAATTGTTGGAACAAAAGAATCTGTTTTTGAAGGGAACAATATAACAAATACTAATGAAATGCTGGGATTATATCCGGGTGTAGACGGCGTTAAGACAGGGTATACCGGACAGGCGGGCAGGTGTCTGGTTACTAGTGCCTCACATGATGGCTGGCGGATAATATCAATTGTTTTGAATTGTGTATCAAGATACAGCAGAGCTCAAAATAGTAAAACATTATTGGACTATGCATTTAATAATTTTAAAAGTTATGACTTATTAAGAAAAGGACAAATGGTCAAGGAGTTAGATTTAAAAAAGGGGCTTCAGGATAAGCTATCCATATATTCAGACAGTAATATATCTATTCCGTTAAAAGCTGATGAGGTTGACCGAATAGAAGTTGTATATAATATTCCGGGAATAATTGAAGCACCAATTAATATTTTCAGTAAAGTCGGAACCATTGAGTATAGACTCGATGGTAAACTATTGGCAACAGCTGAAGTCATAACAAATAATGAGGTACCTAGAAAAGACTTTTATTTTTATTTTCAGAAAATATTTAAAACCTGGGCAAGGCTTGTACATCAGTAATAAAACGTGTTATAGTGAATGATGGAATGCTAAAGAGCAAAGAAAGGAATACAAATGAAAACTGTTTTAGTAGGAATTAATTCAAAATTTATTCACACTTGTTTAGCAATATGGTACCTTAAGGCAAGTATTTTGAATGAAAGCTCGGATGATGAAGTTATTACTAGAGAATTTTCTATAAATGATTTAAAAGATAATATCCTATCAGAAATATATAAAGAAGAGCCGGATATTTTAGCTTTTTCTTGCTATATTTGGAATGTTGAAATTGTTCATTCATTATCAATTGAAATCAAAAAGCTATTGCCGAACTGTACAATAATACTAGGTGGACCGGAGGTTTCTTATGACCCGGATCATGTTCTAAAGACTAATTGTAATATAGATTTTGTTTTGTCAGGAGAAGGCGAAAAAACATTTTCTGTTCTTTATAAATCCCTGATAAAAGGCTCAGAGGAATATAAGGAACTTGGCGGTATAGCCTACAAAGAAGACGGTACCATAATTTTCAGGGAAAAATTTAATCTGGTAGACAAGCTGGATGAAATTCCGTCTCCTTATACTCCGGAGTTAATGAAGGCAGTATCCAATAGAATAGTTTACTATGAATCGTCACGAGGCTGTCCGTTTTCATGTTCTTATTGTATTTCTTCCACGTTTAATGGAGTACGCTATTTTTCTTTTGAAAGAGTAAGAAGTGATTTATCTACAATATTGAGCTATAACCCTAAACTAATCAAATTTGTGGATAGAACTTTTAATTGTAATAAACAGCGCGCTAAGGAGATATTAAGATATATAATTTCATTAGAGAGCGATACTGTATTTCATTTTGAAGCCGCAGCGGACCTTTTTGACGAAGAATTGCTCCAAATTTTGAAAAGAGCTAAAAAAGGCAACATACAGCTTGAAATAGGCTTACAAACTACAAATATTGAGACCCTTACAGAAATAGACAGGGTTACTGATCTGGAAAAGCTTTCACAAAACGTACGTAAAATTATCAGCTATGGGAATATCCATGTTCATTTGGATTTGATCGCGGGACTGCCGTATGAAGATCTGGATTCATTTGAAAGATCCTTTAATGATGTCTATACATTGGGGCCCCATCAGCTCCAGCTTGGATTTTTAAAGCTTCTAAAAGGTTCAAAAATAAGAAACCAGGCCCAAAAACATGGATTCAAATATAGAGATTATTCACCATACGAAGTACTTGAAAATAATTATATTTCCTTTAATGATATATTGGTTTTAAAGGATATAGAAGAAGTTTTAGAACGGTATTTCAATTCTTCGAAGTTTAGTAACTCGTTGGATTTGATGGAAAAACTATTATTTGCAAATCCTTTTGAAATGTTTAATAAACTTTCTGTATTTTGTAGAGCTAAGAGCTATCTGGACCGACCAATATCCTATAGAGAAAATATAGCTATACTGTTTGAATTTTGTAAGAGCACCATGAAAGAGGCTGCAACTATAGAGATGTTCAGACAAAAAATGGTTTTCGATTTTTTAATTAGTGATAGCTCTTGCTCTATACCAGAAAGTATAAAGAAGGATGACGACTTAATACCTGCAGATGTTATTCATCAAATCCTTAAAAATGAAGAGTTTATAAAGACTTATTTACCTGATTATGCTGGGATTGGAGCTAAAAATATACTGAAGAAGGTTTTCTTTATCAGGTTAAATTCAATTACAAAAAATGATGAAATTCTTTTGGTTGATTACAATAGAAGAAATTTGATGAATGGAAAGTTTAGCACTACAGTGATAAAAATATAACAAGGTAAGAAAATGTCCCCCGTTTCTATAAGTGGGGGTACCGCTATGGTTTTCAGACGGTGAGCATATTACATGCTCGTTGAAACGCCGCTGATGTAATGAAATTTTTCTACAATCGAAAAATTTTATTTTGAATCTAGGCGTTATAACCTATTTCTTACCACCCTGGATGACACGTATTTCTACAGCCTGTTTTTCGACTGTGTTATTAATACTATCAACTTTTATCTCTAGTCGGTCAATTTTATTGTTTAGCTGAACATAACCATCGAATAAAATATTTGTTTTGTTTATGAGTTGACTTTCTAAACCTGTAATCTGGTTACCTAACTTTTGGATTTCCAATGTGTTTTCATTTACTTTACCTGTTATGTCGTTTACTTTACCTGTTAT
>CAYQCA010000027.1:4842-28913 GCA_964415835.1 uncultured Clostridium sp.
AGCATTTCTTTCTTGAAGTCAACAAATTCTGAGTACATTTTAGTAACTAACTCCAATATTTTATCTTCCATTTTACCTCACCTCCTTTTTGAAATTAATTTTATCACATAATTTAGAAATTGGGAATATGGATAAAGATGTTACATATATTTTAAAATGAGACACTTTTAAAAAACCATATGCCAAAAGGGAGGTTTTATAATGACCGCACCAGAGTTTGACTTTCTTGAAATGATACAAAATGACAGAGAAGAAATGGTTAAAAAGCAATTTGAGGGTACATTTCTTGATTATTTGAGTTTGGTTAAAAATAATCCGGATATTGCTATTCTAGCACATAAAAGAATATACGACCTTATTGTTTCGAAGGGAGTAGAAACTGTAAAGACAGATGAGAATCCACGTCTGAGAAGAATTTATGGGAATGACATAATCAAAAAATACTTATTTTTTGAAAATGATTTTTTTGGTATAGATAAGACCATAATGAAAATAGTCAGGTACTTCCACTCAGCAGCTATGGCTGGTGAAGAATCAAGGCAGGTTTTATATCTTGTGGGTCCGGTAGGCGCCGGAAAATCTTCTCTTATGGAATCTCTGAAAAAAGCTCTTGAATGTGCGCCACCTATATATTCAATAAAGGGCTGTCCCATGAGAGAGGAGCCGCTGCATCTTATACCAAAGCATTTAAGGGAAAAATTTGAAAAAAATTTAAATGTCAAAATAGAAGGTGATTTATGCCCTGTTTGCAGATATCGGCTTAAGAATGAATACAATGGAGAGTACGAAAAATTTCCAGTTGTATCAACCGGTTTTTCAATCAGATCGAGAAAAGGTATTGGCGTAGTGCCGCCGGTAGATCCAAATAATCAGGATACATCAATTCTGACAGGAAGTGTGGATATTTCAAAAATAGACATATATTCTGAAGATGACCCAAGGGTTCTTTCGCTAAACGGAGCTTTCAACGTAGGAAACAGGGGTATTGTAGAATTCATAGAAGTTTTTAAGAATGAGACGGAATATCTACATACAATGATTACAGCAACACAAGAAAAGTCAGTTCCATCCCCTGGTAAGGGCGCTATGATATATTTTGATGGAGTTATCATGGCACACTCAAATGAGGCGGAATGGTATAAATTTAAGTCAGATCATACTAATGAAGCTATCTTGGATAGAATAGTCAGAATTGAGGTTCCGTATTGCCTTGAACTAAATGAAGAGATAAAAATATACCAAAAAATGCTTTCAAAGAGCAAATTTCAAGCTCATATAGCACCTCATACCATTGAGGCTGCATCAATGTTTGCAATATTAACCAGACTAAGTCCATCAAACAAAGTCGATCCTATGACAAAACTCAAAATTTACAATGGTGAAGAAATTTTAGAAAAGGGAATGACAAGGAAGATAGATATCTTCGAGCTGCATGAGGAAGCTCCCAGAGAGGGTATGACAGGCATTTCAACAAGATTTATAATGAAGGCACTCGATATGGCGCTATCAGAATCTGATAACAATTGTATAAATCCTATTTCTGTAATGGAAACTTTGATTAAATCTGTAAAGGAACTCGGAATAGGGGACGAGGAGAAAGAACGATATTTAAGGCTTATTTATGATTCTGTCAAAAAAGAATACAACAAAACACTGGAAAAAGAGGTTACAAAAGCATTTATACACGGTTACAGAGAACAGGCCGAAAGCCTCTTTAACAATTATCTGGATCATGCAGAAGCCTTTGTAAACAAAACAAAAATAAAAGATAAAAATACCGGAGAAGAGCTGGAGCCGGATGAGAAATTTATGAGATCAATTGAAGAACAGATTGGAATATCGGAAACTGCTGTAAAAGGCTTTAGGTCAGATGTTACAGCGTATATGTTCTTTGTTATGAGGAATGGTGGAAATTTGGATTATACCAGTTACGAACCGCTAAAGGACGCGATCGAAAAGAAGCTAACGGCATCTGTTAGAGATTTAAGCAGAATAATAACACAGGCAAAAGTCAGGGATAAAGAGCAGACAGAAAAGTATAACACTATGGTAGAGGAAATGAAGAGAAATGGCTATTGTGACCATTGCTGCAATGTTATTTTGAAATATGCAGCCAATAATCTATGGAAAGATTAGCTTTGGAGGGTACATAAATATGGCCGTATTCAGAGAGTTTTACAGTGGAGGAAGGGATCGGTCCGCCGAAGATAGACGAAGGCACCGGGAACTGGTGGAAGAATCAATCAAAAAAAATCTCGGAAGTATTATAGCTGAGGAAAGTATTATAGGTAAAAGCAGAGATAAAAAGATAAAAATTCCTATTAAGGGCATTAAAGAATTCCAGTTCATATACGGAAAGAATAAACCGGGAATTGGAGCAGGTGATGGAAATGAAAAAAGGGGAGATAAGTTTTCCGGTGATTCCGGCGGTAATGGTGGAAAGGGGAGGGCTGGTAATCAGGAAGGGGAAGACATATATGAAACGGAGATAACAATTGATGAGGTTATAAAATATCTGTTTGATGATATGGATCTTCCTGATATTGATAAAAAGCAATTATCTCAGCTAGAAGAAAAAAGCTATAGAAAGCTTGGTTATCAACATAAGGGTATTCCTCCCAGACTTGCAAAAAAACGCTCCGTTATAGAAAAAATAAAACGAAAACAGGCTACAAAAAGAACTTTAAATGAACAGTACGAATCTGAAAGCAAAGACATTGAAGTCGAATTTGCTGAACGCTTCCCATTCATAGAAGAGGATTTAAGATATTACAGGATAAAAGAGGATAACAAAAGGGATTACAATGCAGTTGTTATATGTATAATGGACGTCTCAGGATCTATGGATCAAACAAAAAAATATCTCGCTCGAAGCTTTTACTTTTTACTTTATCAATTCTTAAGACTGAAGTATGCAAATGTAGATGTGGTTTTTATTGCTCATACAACTGTAGCCAAAGAAGTAAATGAAAAGGAGTTCTTTCATAGGGGAGAATCCGGAGGTACTTATATAAGCAGCGGTTATGATAAAGCTCTTGAAATCATATCAGAGCGTTATAGCCCAGCTAATTGGAATATTTATGCTTTTCACTGTAGTGATGGTGATAATTGGTCAGAGGATAACAAAAAAACTATAGACAGTGCTAATAAACTTTGCGAGGTATGCAATTTATTTGGATATGGTGAAATTGTTCCCGGATATTATAATGCCGGAAGCACTATTAAATCTGAACTGCAGAGCAAAATACACAGTAAAAATTTTGCAGCTATAACTATAAATAAAAAAGAAGATGTATTTCCAGCACTGAAAAAACTACTTGAAAAAGTCAGTGATAATAACCCTGAGCAGGAGGGCAGATAATCTAATGGCGGATTTTAGTATAAAGGATTTAGAATACTGGAACGAACAAATTGAAAAGATTGCGAAAGAATATGGACTGGATTGTTATGACCAGGAGTTTGAGATTGTAAATTATGAAGACATGATTGGTTATGAATCTTATATAGGCATGCCTTCGCACTATCCACATTGGAGCTTCGGTAAATCCTACGAAAGAATTAAAACTCTTCATAAATATAATTTAACGGGCCTTCCATATGAAATGGTGATAAATTCAGATCCCTGCATTGCATATTTGATGAAAGACAATACACTGCTACTGCAAATACTTACAATTGCGCATGTTTATGCACATAATGATTTTTTCAAAAATAACAGGCTATTCAGATTGGGAACAAATGCAGAGTATACTGTTGAAAACTTTAAAAATCATGCGAATCGTATAAGAGAATATATCTCGGATCCGAGTATAGGATATAAGCGCGTAGAAAAAGTTTTAAATGCGGCCCATGCAGTCAAATTACAAACAGAACGTGTAATCGAATTTCGGAACAGTGTGGAAAAGAAAGAACCAATAACTGCTATTATAGATATAAAAAATGATTTTCCTAATTTGCAGAGATTTACAAAGCAGGATAAGGATGTTCAAAATGAAATAGAGATTAAAATTCCTGAAAATCCTGAGGTGGATGTTTTAAAATTTATCTCTGAGCATGGAAGGTTAATGGACTGGGAGAAAGATATCTTGTCAATTGTCAGAGAAGAAGCCAGATATTTTATCCCGCAAATTGAAACCAAAATAATGAATGAAGGTTGGGCTAGTTTTTGGCACTATAATATTTTAAATAAACTTGAATTGCCCCAAAGTTTGCACTTTGAGTTTTTGCGAAAGCACAATGAGGTAATACGTCCTTCAAAATCAAGTATAAATCCATACTTCATAGGCTTTAGAATATTCGAAAATTTATTTAATAAATATGGAAAGGAAAAAATATTTGAAGCCAGGCAAACAGAAAGAGACCAGTCTTTTATCAGAAGATATCTTACTCAGGAATTATGTAGTGAACTTAACCTGTTTGAGTTTGTATCAGCAGGAAATGATTATATGATCTCGGAAGTTTCTGATGAAAACGGATGGAAGCAGGTTCGCGATACGTTTTGTAATACTGTAGGAATTGGAAGTATTCCTGTAATAAAAGTAATTGAATGGATACAGAAAGAGAATACACTTGTTTTGAAACATGAATTTGATGGCCGTGAGCTTGACCTGAGCTATGCTTATGAAACCTTGAAGTATTTAGTGGATTTATGGAACGGCAAGGTAATATTACATACCAGACTTGAGGGAAAATCAAAAAATATTATTTGTGATGAAGCTAAAAGAATATCACTCTATGGTTGATAAGGATTATAAATAAAATTGTTAGCACTCGTAGCGATTGAGTGCTAAAAAACACTTGAAACTTTGATATATTAGAGTTAATATTATATATATCGCAAATTTTGAAAGTGGAGGAGATATTATGCAAAACGAAAGAGGAAGTATTTCAATAAATACTGAAAATATTTTTCCTATTATAAAGAAGTGGCTATATTCCGAAAAAGATATTTTTATCAGAGAGTTGGTCTCAAATGCCAGTGATGCAATCAGCAAGCTGAAAAAGCTTGATGCTATGGGAGAGGCTGAATTACCGACTGATAACAAGTATGAAATAAGGGTAGTTGTAAACAAAAATGATAAAACAATTAAAGTCATTGACAATGGCTTGGGAATGACAGATGAAGAGGTTAAAAAGTACATCAACCAGATTGCTTTCTCCGGAGCTGTGGATTTTCTCGAAAAATACAAGGACAAGTCTGATGAGGGCCAAATAATAGGTCATTTCGGATTAGGATTCTATTCAGCATTTATGGTTTCAGAGAGAGTACAGATAGATACGCTTTCTTATCAGCCTGGTGCAGCTGCTGTCAAATGGGTTAGTGAAGGCGGCACAGAATTTGAGATGTCCGAATCGGAAAGATCGGAAAGAGGTACAACTATTACCTTGTACTTAGCTGAAGACAGCCTTGAATTTGTTGACGAATACAAAATGAGAGCCACTCTCGAAAAGTACTTTGCATTTTTGCCATATGAATTATACTTGGAAGACGCTGCAAAAGAACCTGAGAAGAAGGATGAAAAGGAAGCTGAGGGTGAACCGGCAGAACCGAAGAAGCCTGAACCTTTAAATGATACAAAACCTTTATGGCTTAAAAATCCAAAGGATTGCACTGATGAGGAGTACAAGCAGTTTTATTCCAAGGTATTCCATGACTTTAATGAACCGCTTTTCTGGATTCATTTGAACATGGATTATCCGTTCAACTTAAAGGGTATCCTGTACTTCCCTAAACTTAAGCATGAGTTTGAAACAATGGAAGGTCAAATCAAACTCTATTATAATCAGGTATTTGTAGCTGATAACGTAAAAGAGGTAGTACCGGAATTCCTGATGCTCTTAAAAGGTGTTCTTGACTGCCCTGATTTGCCGCTGAACGTATCAAGAAGCTTTTTACAAAACGATGGCTACGTAAATAAGATTTCAACACATATTACCAAAAAGGTAGCAGACAAGCTGATTTCCATATTTGAAAATGACCGTGAAAGCTATAATAAATATTGGGATGATATCAATCCGTTTGTTAAATACGGCTGTCTAAGAGAAGATAAGTTCTATGACAGAGTTAAGGATATTCTTATTTTTAAGTCCACTAAGGGCGGATATACAACATTGAAGGAATACCTTGAAAATAACAAGGATAAGCATGAAAATAAAGTGTTCTACGTGTCTGATGAAAAACAGCAGGCACAGTACATCAAGCTGTTTAATGAAAACGGAATGGAAGCAGTAATTCTTTCACAGTTGATAGACAATCACTTTATGTCTATGCTGGAGAGCAAAATGTCTGGGGTTCACTTTAACAGAATAGATGCTGATATTTCAGAAAATATGAAAAAAAGCGATACTGGCATTGCCGAGGCAGATGTCAGCTATCTGGAGAAATTGTTTAAAGAGACAATTAATGATGAAAAACTTAAAATTCAAGTTGAGTCATTAAAGAACGAAAGTATTCCTGCGGTTGTTCTATTATCTGAGCAGTCAAGAAGAATGCAGGAAATGAGCAGAATGTTTGGCGGTGGAATGGATATGAGCCATATGTTCCCTAAGGAGCAGACACTGGTATTGAATTCCTCAAACAAGCTTGTTAAAGCAGTTATGGACTTAAAAGACAATGAAGCCAAGAAGGATGATGTTAAACTTATCAGTGAACACATTTATGACTTGGCAATGATGAGCCATCAGCCGCTTGAGCCCGATGCTATGGCGAAATTTATAGAAAGAAGCAATGAGATATTGATGAAGCTGGTATAAAGGTTGGCTTAAGCCAACTTTCAGTAGACAGAAGTCAGTAGTCAGAACTCAGAATATAAATGCCCTACAGAAGAAATATTTCTGTAGGGCATTTATTTGTATTTGCACATAAATCAGGTATTTTCTAACAATTCAATCAATTCACCATCCGGCCCTTTAAAGAAAGCTATTCTTACAGGTATAGGGTGAGTACTGCCAAGCATAACATCTGTAGGTTCTTTCGTAATTTCCATACCTGCAAAACGTACTTTTTCAATAACAGAAGCACAATCTGTAGTTCTAAGAGCAATATGCAGTAAAGCCCCTTCCGGCTTCTTTTCTGATGAACCCCCTGCGAATATTTCAAAACAATTTCCGTCGCCGGTATCCAACATTATTGCCCGATCATCCCCTTCGCCCCAGGATACGGTTTCTTTAAAGCCTAATATATCCTTATAAAATTTTACTGACTTTTCGAAATCAGCGGCTCTGATTGCCAAATGGTGAAAACCGCCTCCGCCAAGTACTGTATTACTTCCAGTCATTTTAAGTCCCCCTTGGGTTATTTTGTTAGCTTATTTATATAATATATGATTCTTTATCACATAACAATAGAAACTGGATAACTATATTCTATATTTCTCAACACACTCATAGCCATATTTTAGATACAGAAGCAAATTATCTATATATTGGGTTGAAGGGTATGGATATTCCATAAATCCGGCAGATGGACATAAAATAAAGCGTCCACTTTTATTTCCCTGTTCTACACAATTTCGAATTAATTCTTTTATTCGTTCCGGTTCGGATTGAATAATTTCTTGTATTTCAATATTACCCTCCCAGCCAATACGGTTTGTATATTTTTCGATAATAGATGCTAGTTGAATATCGCCATTTTTAGGTGGTTCCAGAGGATTAAGGATATCCACTCCCATATCAATAAAACGTTCAATGAAATTTGCCACTTTACCATGACAATGCACCCACACATAACTTTTCGCATTATGTATATCATCACATAAAGGCCTATCAAATTGATATATAAAATCTTCAAAATCCCTTGGAGACATCAACGGTGGAATAAAGACCTCGGGACCTACCCATTGATACGGACAGGTAATTCCAGATGAAATCGCGCTGTTCACGAAATCCCGAATACGACTTGAAAAGATATGCATCATTTCTACCAAATATTCACGATAGTCGATACTGAAATAAGCTATATTTTCAGACCCAATTAAACGCTGTAAAGCATACCCGGCATGATCCAAAGCCAGCATTACAACACCGCGGTCACCTAAACATGCTTTTTTTTGTATATAATCGTCTGCCTGAAATGGGAAAGGTTCGTAATTAATTGATAGAAGTTTTTTTAAATCTTCGGGTTCTTTAACCAGATGTTCAATTATATATGAGGGTTCTCCTACAGTAGAGATACGCTCCACACCATGTAATTTTCCTTCAGGAGTATGATAGGTGATATGTTTATCCTTCCACACTATATCTTTTGTATCTTTTATTTCGTACTCAACATGTGCATCCCGATTTTTCCCGAAATAAATGTCAAAAGGAGAAGATGCAGTAACAAATAAGTCACTAATTTGAGCTGCAAGTTCATAGACAGGACTGTAAGCAGGATGAAGTAAAAATCCGTCTAGTGAAGCACCCCACAATTTTAGAGCCGGGCGGTCAATTTCTTTATTTTGGAATAAACGCATTATACGTTCGTACGATGTCAATTTCACGATATTTCCTCCTTGTTTTTATTTTAATACGCCCATTATAAAATATTGATATTAGTGTGTATATGGTGATATGCTATAATCAAAATATTTACAAACTAAGTGGTTATTTTTCGATATTGAATAGAGGTCATAATGTATAAATCAGATGAGTTATATGGAAAAGTCCGACTGAACAGCTATCAGCCGACACAAAAAGCTGCAAAATTTTTAAACATCTTTCAATCAGTTGGTTGGCATAATTGTAACGATCTTTATCATCAAATATATGAGAATGGTGGTCCAGGTTGTTTAATTATTTTTACTGTTGCTGGAAAAGGATGCCTAAGGTTAAGCGATAAAAACTATACATTATCGGCAGGTACAGTTGCTTTTATTCCACCTAAAACCTCAATGGAGTATTTCACATTAGAAGGAAATCATTGGGAGTTTTATTGGATTAATGTGATAGGAACATATGCTATACAAACTGTTTCTTATATAATAGATGAACATACTCCTGTTTTTCGTATAGGCAATATGGCAGATTGTCTTGAAAAGATTAAGTATCTTATATTTTTAGAGGATGATAATAAATATCGTTTTGAAATCGAAGTGTCTAAAAAAATATCTGAATTACTACATGAAATAATAAATGAACTTTTCTTCCTTCCAAGCAGTAGCTTACAGAGGGATAGCTTACCTATGAAAATTGCTGTATATATAGAAAAACACTATTCGGAGTCTATTAACATAAGTAAACTATGCGAAGAGTTCTTCGTTTCACAGAATCAGCTTATCCGAGTTTTCCGAAGGGAAATAGGATATACCCCATACGAATATATGAAAAATTACAGGTTATTAAAAGCTTGTGAACTGCTTCAATTGACTAATTATACGATAAATGAAATCGGAGCATTGGTAGGATTCCAGAACCGAAGCAACTTTATTTTTCAATTCAGATTAAAGTATGGTATTACTCCATGTTCCTATCGAAAACTATTTTTTCCTTTATCTACCAAATAACGTCATAAAAATAATATTATTAAGTACGTAACGCAATATTGACTTTAATAATGTTAAATGTTATATTTAATATTATTAAAGAGAGGTGAGATAATATGCCAATAGATGTAGTTCCTGAATGGATGGTAAACCTGGATGAAGAGGATATTACATTTATTAAAAAATTCATTCTTGCATCAGGTTCGTTAAAGGAAGTTGCAAATCAATATGATGTAACCTACCCAACAGTGAGATTAAGACTGGACAGATTGATTCAGAAAATACAAATTAGTGATGACAATACAAACGAACCCTATATAGCATTAATTAAAAGACTTGCTTTAAATGAAAAAGTAGGTTTTGATACAGCAAAACTTTTAATTTCCGAATATAAAAAAATCAAGAAGGGGACAGATTAATATGAATGCAAATATTTCAATCTTATCTATTTTTATTGTACCAGTATTATTAATTTTGTTTGCTGCATTAATTGTATTACAGGTGTTTTTAGCTAAAAGACCAGGCAAGTGGGTTGGCTTAATTCTTCCTATTGTGTCCTTTGTAATTTCAATTTTTTTGACTACTGTAACACCCCGATTATTATCTGCAAGATTCTTCGTACCAATTGTTTTTATACTTTCCAATATTCCAACAGTAGTCTACTTAGTTATATATTTTGTTCTCCATAAAAAAGTTGACAAGCTCAGTGAAATTAAAAAAATGAATATACAAGACCTGGAATAACGAGGCAGTAAGATGTCCCTTACTTATACAAGTGGCTGGTACCACTTCGGTTTTCAGGCAGTGCCAGTGATTTCATGGCACTGAGCATCATCTCCTGCCTCGTTGAAACGCAGCTGAGGTAAGAAAATTTTTCTACAACCGAAAAATTTTCTTTGAACCGATGCGTTATAACACCACAGATTTATGAGTAAAATTAGAAAACAAGGAAGTGATTTTATTAAGGTATGATCGAGTTAAAAAATGTCAGTATTAAGCTTGGAAACAAGCAAATTTTGAAAGACATTAACCTGGTAGCAAAACAAGGGGAAATTCTTTGCCTTCTAGGTCCATCAGGTGCAGGAAAAACTACGCTGATACGACTTATAACAGGAGCTTTAAAACCCACAAGAGGGGAAATCATTATTGATGGAAAAAGAATACCCAATATAGCCTCTTTAAAAGATATAGGGTTTATGCCTCAGAATGAAGCGGTATATAATGATATTTCAGGTCATGATAACCTATTATTTTTCGGAAGATTATTTGGACTTCGCGGGAAGAAATTAAAACAACAGGCTGATAAAACACTGGAGCTAGTGCTACTTAAAGAAGACAAAAATAAACTGGTTTCAAATTATTCTCTGGGAATGAAGAAAAGATTGTCACTGGCAATAGCCCTTATGCATGAACCACCTATATTGATTTTGGATGAACCGACTGTAGGGATAGATCCTGTTCTTAGGAAGTCAATCTGGGATGAGTTTGAAGAACTCAAGAAACAGGGGCGAACTATAATAGTATCAACACATGTAATGGACGAAGCAGACAGATGCCAGAAAGCCGCACTCATATATAATGGTTCAATTATCGAACATGATGAAGTTTCTAGTTTGAAAGAAAAAACTAAAAATGGCAGTATGGAAGAACTCTTCTTTATGGCGGTAAAGGCAGGTGGTCAGACTTGATAGCTTTAATATTAAGAATAGTAAAGCAGATGCATAATGACAAAAGATCTCTCGCACTTATTTTGTTTGCACCTATTTTGATGATAAGCTTATTATATCTGCTTTTAGGTGAGAGTTCATATACGCCTGTAATAGGTGTATATGAGAATACAAACGGTCAAATAATCAAAGCGCTGAAAGACCAAGATATCAAAACAGTTTCGATAAAGGGAGATTCCGATATTGCTTTTCTTCTAGATAAAAACACAGTAGATGCAGTGGTTGAGTTTGGTTCAGAAGGTATAAAAATAAAAATGCTGGAGGAAAACAGTACAAAATCGACAAAAATTACACAAGTTATCAGAAATGCAGCTGGAACTCTTAATCCCTCAGGAAGCATTGATATGTCCTTTGTTTATGGAAAATCCGATGGAACATTGTTTGATTCATTAGGGTATGTACTTTTAGGTATATTGTCATTCTTTTTTGTATTTATAATATCTGGAATTTCTTTCGTCAGAGAACGAACTACCGGAACTATGGAAAGGCTAATGCTGTCACCTGTACGCAGAATTGGAGTCGTTGCGGGTTATGCTATTGGATTCGGGATTTTTGCGGCTTTACAGGGAATATTTATTATTCTGTTTACTAAATATATATTGCAAATGGAGTACCAGGGTTCTGTATTATTATCAATAACCATTATGATTTTACTTGCCTGTACAGCAATATTGCTGGGAGCTCTGGTTTCAATTTTCGCTAATAATGAGTTTCAGGTAATGCAGTTTATTCCTCTCGTAATAATACCACAAATATTTTTTTCAGGCCTTTTACCAATAGATACAATTCCTTTTGGACTTGGGAACCTAGCGTATATTATGCCTGTTTACTATGGATGTATGGCACTAAAAGGTGTAATTATTAGAGGGAATAGTTTTGGCGATATATGGGGTTATATCCTTGCTCTTGGGCTTTTTATTATAGCTCTTGTTTTTATGAATTCAGTAGCGCTGAAAAAGTACAGGAAGCTGTAATTTCAAAGACAAAAAGAAATGCTTGCGCTGTAAATGCAACTAAAACTTAAGAGCCGGCTTGTGCCGGCTCTTTAATTTTCACTCTAATTATTCAGTGTTTATAGCATGAATTTTTTGCTCCTAGTTTTTACTTTTATCTGTATCTCTAATTTCAACACGTCTAATTTTGCCGCTGATGGTCTTTGGAAGCTCATCAACAAACTCGATAATTCTTGGGTATTTATAAGGAGCAGTTACTGTCTTAACATGTTCCTGGAGTTCTTTAACCAACTCGGTACTTGCAGTGAAATTCTTTGCAAGAACAACAGTAGCTTTTACAATCTGGCCTCTTACTTCATCAGGTACAGCTGTAATAGCGCACTCTAATACTGACGGATGTTCAAGCAAAGCACTTTCAACTTCAAAAGGCCCAATTCTATAGCCAGAACTTTTGATAACGTCATCGGCTCTTCCCACAAACCAGTAATAGCCATCTTCATCACGCCATGCCATATCACCTGTGTAATATACGTCGTCGTGCCAAACCTTTTGAGTAAGTGCAGCATCTCGGTAATACCCGCCAAACATTCCGGCAGGTTTTCTCTTATCTGTACGGATAACAACCTGACCTTCTTCTCCATCCTGACACGGGTTGCCGTTTTCGTCCAGAAGATCAACGTCGTATCCAGGTGAAGGCTTACCCATTGAACCTGGTCTTGGGTCTGTCCAAGGGGTTATTGAAAGAACAACAGTCAATTCTGTTTGCCCAAAAGCTTCCTTCAATTTTATTCCGGTCGCCTTATAAAATTGGTTGAATACCTCCGGATTCAAAGGTTCACCGGCTACTACACAGTATTGCAGGCTGCTTAAGTCAAACTTTGTAAGATCCTCTTTTATAAAGAATCTATAAATTGTCGGTGGTGCACAGAAGGTAGTTACTTTGTGCCTGGAAACAACCTCGAGCATTTCCTTGGGAACAAATTTGTCAAAGTCATATACAAAAACTGCACTACCGGCAATCCATTGGCCGTAAATCTTACCCCATACAGCTTTTGCCCATCCTGTATCAGCAACGGTAAGATGCAAACCTCCATCTACTACATTCTGCCAGTATTTAGCTGTGAGAATATGGCCTAGAGGATATTCGTAATCATGCTGTACCATTTTTGGCATACCTGTTGTACCTGAAGTAAAGTAGAGCAGAGAAATGTCACTATTATGTGAAGACTGGTCACCCTGTGGCCTTTCAAAAACATCAGAAGCTTCATCAACTAATTTGGAGAAGTCGAGCCAGCCTTCACGGTTGCCGCAAATTACGGCCTTCGTTTGCAGGGAAGGTGATTTTGTTTGAGCATCATCAATATGCCCCAAAACCTCTTCTTCATTAACGCACACAATCATTTTTATGTCTGCTGCATTTGCTCTATAAACAATATCTTTTGAAGTTAAAAGATGGGTTGCCGGTATTGTAATAGCACCCAGTTTATGTAAAGCTAAAATGCAAAACCAGAATTCATAACGTCTTTTTAAAACCAGCATTACAGGGTCGCCCCTTTTAATGCCTACAGATTTAAAAAAGTTTGCTGTCTTGTCACTATATTTTTTTAACTGTCCAAAGGTAAAGGTAGCTTCAGCACCGTGTTCATCACACCAAACGATAGCTACTTTATCAGGTTCAAGTCTTGCATATTCATCAACAACATCATATACAAAGTTAAAATTTTCAGGAATATTAATTTTAAAATTTTCAATTAAATCTTCATACGAAGTGAAATCTACTTTTGATAGATATTTATTTAACATATTCATGGTTCTACTCTCCAATACTAAAAAATAATTGCAATAAATCTGGCCTGTTTGCCATTTAAGGCTTTCATACCATGATTTGCAGAAGAATCAAAATAAATAGAATCCCCTTCTTCCAATACAATTTCATGACCGTTAATTATTATTTTCAAAGTTCCTTCAATTACATAGTTAAATTCCTGGCCTTTGTGAGAATTGAAATGAACCGGAGAATTTTCTGATTCTGCAGCTGCAGTGACAATAAATGGCTCTGCTTTTTTACCGGCAAAATTGTATGCCAGACTCTGATATTTGTATTGCTCACGTCTTTCGACACTTACCCCTTTTCCTTTTCTTACAACCTGATAGGTGTGAAGTCTGGGACCTTCACCGGTAAGAATGGCAGTAAGTTCTACATTAAATCTGGTCGCTATCTGATAAAGAAAGCTAACTGGAATATCAGTTTCGCCGCTTTCGAATGAGAGGTAGGTATCCTCAGGAATATTTAATTCAGAAGCAAGAGTTTCAATAGTCAGACCGGATATTTCTCTCAGTTCCTTTATCCTTGCTGCAATTAATTTAATTTGTTCAGACATATAAACCTCCTATCTACGTGCTCAACGTATTAAAATTATAGTAAACACTTTAGTGACTCTATTACTCCAACTATGTACAAGAATAAGTACATCGATATTTAATCATAGCATATTGAGGCAATTAAAGTAAAGGCAGTTCTTTTAACGATTTCAACCCAATTTAATCTTAAGTCTTAATTTGGAAAAGCAAAAAACATTAAACAAAATACAAAATTATGCAATAGAGTATAGATATTACCAAAACAATATGATAGTATATTTTTTGTAATTTACATAAAAAACTGGGGGCGAATTAAAATGTCTATTGGCAGGAAAGTGTTTCTTATTGTTTTAGGATGTATATTATTACTTGGCGGGGGTACAGCAGGATATTTGCTTTTTGATTTTCCAATATACATAGTTGCTGTTATAATATGTGTATTTTTTGCGGTAGTTGGATTATGGCTTGTTTTTTCACTTACAAGACCTTTAAAGGTTTTGTTGCATGTGGTTGAAAAGACTGCAAACTTCGATTTATCACATGATAAAACATATAATCAAATAAAAGGTAGAAAAGATGAAATAGGAAAGCTTGCTAAAAATCTATCATTAATGAGGGGTTCCTTAAGAGATATGTTAGGCCTGATGCTGGATACCTCAAAAAATATAATGGATAACTCAAAGGAAGTTGAAAAGATGACCGAAAAGCTGAAAGAAAAAACTGAGGATACTCTTTCAACAACAGAACATCTTTCTTCTACCATGCAGGAGTCTGCAGCGACCACCCAGAACATAAATTTCAGCACACAAGAAATTAAGAATAATATAAACCTTATATCTCAAAACTCCGAAAATGGAGCTTCCAGGGCAATGGAAATCAGCGAGAGAGCCAGCGAAATAAAGGAGAGCGCAGTTAAATCTGCCGAACATGCTAATGAAGTTTATACTAATGTGAAGCAACAGTTAAAAACAGCTATTGAGCAGGCCGGAGCTGTTTCTCAGATTGAATTGCTGGCTCAGGCTATACTTCAAATAACGGAACAGACGAATCTTTTGTCTCTCAATGCTGCTATTGAGGCAGCAAGGGCAGGTGAAGCAGGAAAGGGATTTGCGGTTGTTGCTGATGAAATAAGAAAGCTGGCTGATCAGTCGTCAAAGACAGCAGCTGATATAAAAAAGATAGTCAATGTGGTAAATGAATCTGTAGGAGCGTTAACTGAGAGTGCCGGGGTACTTTTGGAGTTTGTTGACAAGGATGTTCTTACAGATTATAAAAAACTTGTAAATACCGGTGAGCAGTATTACGATGATTCAGCTAAATTCAGCGCTATGATGAATGAATTCAGCAATTCCGCAAAGGCAATGAATCAATCCATATTGAATATTGTTAATGCTCTTGAACAAGTTACAGCAAGTGTTAATGAAAGTGCCGAAGGGATTGAAAGTATTACAACCAAAACTGCGGAATTAGCTGAAGATTTTACTAGCGTAAGAAATTCAACACAAAATAATCTGACTAACTCAAATAAGCTCAAAGAGCAGGTTACCAAGTTCACTTTATAACGTATAGGTTCAGATAAAATTTTTCGGCTGTAGAAAAATTTTTATTACCTTTGCACGTTTCAACGAGGCGGGGGCCCATCTAGCTGCCTCGTTATAGATATGAAATCAAAAAGGAGGAATAATTTCCTCCTTTTTAATACCTTGATTTAAATTTACTTACGAATTATTCTGTTTTGATTGCCTCCAGTGCACTTAGTTTCATTGCTCTTCTGGCCGGTGAAAACCCTGATATTAGTCCGATTAATATGGCAAATACAACTGCAAATAGTGCAAGCCACGGTGGGATAACCGATATTCTGCTTCCGGGGGAATTCATGCCCATTCCCGCACTCATGCTCATCCCCATTCCCATGCCATCACCCGAATTCATGATGTTTATGCCTACTGAATTCAGAATAAAGGAGGCAATATAACTTAATATAATACCGACAATTCCGCCAAAAAGACCAATGACCCCCGATTCAAACAGGAACAACTGCTTGATGTTTTTCATTTCACAGCCCAGTACCTTCATTACTCCGATTTCACGTGTCCTTTCGTAGATTGACATGATCATGGTGTTAGTGATTCCGAGAGCAGAAATCAGCAGTGATATGGCTCCCAAGCCCCCCAAAACAATCTGCAGAGTCTGGGATTGCTTTTGCATTTCCTTTCTTACATCAGCAAGGCTATTTGTGCCATAACCCATATCGTCAATCTTCGCTTGGATCTTGTCAACCTCTTTATAATTTTCAACAAAAACCATCAGTCTTTCGTAACCTTTATTTGTGGAAGAACCGAAACTACCTCCGAAAAAACCGCCCTGATTTTGCCCCTGCTGCGCCTTGCTAGCATCTTTTATAAGCTTTTGAAGGTGGTTAAGATCCATGAAAATGTAGCCATCCTTCTGCCAGTCATTTGTCTGCGTAAGTGTACCTACCCCTTTTATCTTGTAAAGCTTTGGCGGTTTACCACTCTGGTCGGAGCCTCCCATCCCATCCTGACGTCGTTTTTCGCCGTAATTCATGTCAAAGGTCAATTCCAGTTTGTCTGTGAGTATATCTACAGAAGGGGTTTGATTGCCCCCCCAATTTCCATACATGTTCTTGGGATTGTAGAACTGCTGCGGAATATAGAATCCGGCAACGATGCTGTCGGTATCACCCTCCTGAAGCAGTCGGCCCTGAGCAAGCTTATAATCAAAGCCTTCCATCGATGCCGAATCGATGCCAAGTATTTGTGCATAAGCTATATATTTTCCGGAAACAAGTTTTCCGTAGGATTCAACTACAGGTGTTACCGCTTTGACGCCTTTAATTGTCTTAATGCTTGCAACGGTCTTGTCGTCGATCACGATTTCCTTGCCATTGGGATTTGGCGTTTTTCGGTACTTATTGACGTTGATAATGTTCAGACTACCCATTTGCTTAACCTGTGCATCATAGCGTTCATTCATTCCAAGACCCAGGGAAACCATGACTACAATCGCCGCAGTGCCTATCACAACACCCATGACAGTCAGGATGGTCCGCGTCTTTCGGCGGAACAGATTTCTTAAGCCCATGATAAAGATATCAAATTTCCTCATCGAACATTGATTCCTTTCTCTTTTTAATCTTTCTGCGTACGATAAGTGTTAAAGTCAATATAACAGCACAAAGAACAACGCCTCCAACGACGAAAGCCCAAGTGGGAATTTTTTTACCTTGTTCAACCGGCGGAGGCATCTGACCTTCACCACCCATATTGCCATCGATAACGGGCATTTCCATAACATTCAAAGAGATATCTTTTCTTATTTCCTGTGTTTTTCCGGTTGCATCTTCATAGGTGAAAATTACACTGCCTGCCGCTTGACCAACCTCTTGAGGATTAATCATTCCATCAAAGGAATCAGTTTTGCCAGGCTCAAAATTGCCTACGAAATAGCTTGTACCTTCAACTTTAAAATTACCTTCCAGCTTTACCATCAGATTATAAAGAGTAGATTTTCCCATATTATAGAAACTTAAGTTTACTGGGATAGGATTCCCTACATAGGCTTCAGGCGGAAAACTGATATCACCTAAAACCAGCCTTGGGGTTTGCTGAACCGGAATACCTATCACATCTTTGCTGGTAAGAGCGGTACCTTTTGAATCCTCATACTCATAATTTATACTTATCATATATTGCTTTGGAGCTGCATCAGATTTGGATGAAAATTCAAGCTGCTTCTGGACAGAACCTTTCGGAGCAACACTGTCTATATAAAAAGAATTTGAATTCATAGTCGTAAAGGTTCCGTCGTCGGATGAAATGGAAACCTTGACATTTTTTATCTCCTGAGAGCTGCTAGTATTCAAAATAGATAATTTAAGTATGAAATTCTCACCGGCATTGACACTGCCCGGCTCCAAGCTGTAACTGTCAATAATCAATCTTGGAATTGATTTGCCGGAACCGTTTTCAACATATAAGCCCACATACTGCATAAAGGTTTGCTTTGTTCCTGAATTATCGGCGTCATACTCAATATTGATTGCCACAGGGTAGTTTTTTGTAACGGCATCATCGGAAATACTGAGCTTGAAATCAACCTTACGTGTTTCACCTTTTTTCAGTACAGGCAGAATAATGGTATTCAATGACTTGGGTACGATTTCATTACCAGCAGAGATGTTTATTTTCACATTTCTGGCATCGGCAGCTCCTGAATTTGCGATATCAAAAGAGATTGAGGCGTCCGTTCCGGGAGAAAGCGCACCATTTGGAGATACAAGGTTTTTTATTTGAATGTTTGATGAGCTCGCTGCACTTTCTACATAATAGAAAACCTCCAGTTCATCAGAATATGTTGAGTTTGAGGAATCCTTATAATCAATCTTGATTTTTAAGCTGTTTGAACCGGCTTCAATTTTCGGAGAAGCTGAAAGGTCAAAAGTAAACGTTTCTGAAGAATTGATATAAATATTTGACTTTGTTTGCTTGTTTGAACTGCCTAGGATGCTGGCACCATCGGTTTTTAATCCAAGCAGAGTGACATTTACATCCTTTGCGGATGTAGAACCGTTATTTGAAAGAACCACATTCAGCTTGAATTTTTCTCCAGCCTGAACTTGCGAAGGATTTGTGGTGACTGATCCTAATACTATTTTGGGTTGTTTGGCTCCAACGATTATCTTTAAATAGCCGGTTATGCTGGAAGAAAAACTATCATTTGAATAATTCTGGCATTCAATATTAAATTTTATCGGGTAATTTTTAACCTGAACAGTATTTGATATTTTGAATTTAAATGATATATTTTTTGTTTCATTTGGTTGAAGAGAATCCAAGGTTTGTGAAGAATTCATAGATTCAACCACAAAAGGAGAGCTTTCGTCAAGAACCGGTGTAATTACAATATTTTTTGCAGCATATATGCTTGAATTCTTAAGCGGTAAAGTATATGTAATGTTTGAACCTGCACTTCCGGTCGGTATCGTAGTGTTGTTGGCTATTACTATTTTTGGAGCGTATTTTGATGTATCGACAGGTGTGGAAGGGGTATCGTCCTTCGGAACTGCTTCGGAAATAGTAATCGAATCTTCCTGTTGATAGTCTTTTCCGTTCTTCTTATATTTAATTACAATTTGCAGCTTATTTGAATCACCGTTATAATAATAGGCCCAAGAATATGTAGAACTTTGATTATTGGGTTTAATTATATTATCCAGCGTAGTGATATAACCATTGTTCTTTAAAGAAAAAGGAGAACCGGCATCAACACCTATTTTTACATCGGTTATGTCTTCAGAAGATATATTTTCAAGGGTTAAGTACATGTTGAATTCGCTTCCCGCAGTTATATTTGTTTTGCTTACTTCATATGTAACCAGCTTCACATCCGGTGACCCTGTGGCTGCATTTGCAGTGAGCTGCGCAGGCACAAAGCTTGTAAAAATGATTAAAAAAATTAATGAAATAACTGTTATGCTTTTGATTATGTTTTTACTCTTTCTCATCAATTCATCCTCCAGTAGCCATGGGCTATATTAATTATTTAAAACTGATTCTTTTGGTTCTTCCTGTACTTCCGTGTAAACTTTATTACTGTTGATTTCGATTTTTTCGATACTGCCATCCAGTATATGTATTATTTTGTCAGCATATTTGGCAATATTGATATCATGAGTGACAATTATCAGTGTTTGGTTATTTTCCTTTGCCAGAGAGGTTATTAATTTCATAACTTCATTTGTTGTTTTTGAGTCCAGATTTCCGGTGGGCTCGTCTGCAAAAACAATGGCCGGATTCCCAATAAAGGCTCTTGCTATCCCTACTCTTTGCTGCTGACCTCCGCTCATTTGGGAAGGCTTTCTTTTACTGTGGGATGTCAAACCAACGGAATTCAGCATATGCTTTGCTTTTTTATTTCTTACCGACTTGGGAACACCTTTAAATGCAAGGGGCATACCCACGTTTTCCAATGCCGTAAGACTTGGAAGCAGATTATAAGACTGAAAAACAAAACCTATGTACTTTTGCCGGAACAAAACAAGCTTTTTTTCATCGAGCCTCTCAACATGTACATTATTGATTACTATTTCACCTCTGGTTGGCTTTTCCAAACCTGCCATCAGATTCAGCAGTGTAGATTTACCGGAACCTGATGTACCAAGCAGACAACAAATTTCACCCTTGTCTATCGTAAGATCTATATTTTCAAGGGCAATTACCTTTTCATTGCCGACTTTATAAACTTTCCTTACCCCTTTGACTTTGATAATACTCTCCAACAAATAACCTCCTTTAAACATACTTACATAATAGACGTAACAAAAATAGAAAAGTTCTCCAAATATTATACGTCACTTTATTATATTTGTCTTTTATATAGAAAAATGATGACAAAATTGTAATAATTATTGTAAAATTATAGTATAATGAAGAAAATAGTTACTATTACAGATAAAGAAAAGTGGTGCTATATGGAAAAGATATTTTTGAAAGTGGATGAAGATATTATAGATAAAACGTTGGCCTATGATGTTTATACTGATGAAGGCCTAATGATTGTTCCTACTGATACACTAATTACAAATTACATATATAATAAATTAAAGGAATTTAAAATTGACAGAGTGTATGTATACAAATCTCCGGCAATTCACGAAAATAATTTTTTCAATTTTGAAAACATAAATCAAGACCAGAAGAAATATATCGATAATGTTAATACTGCAAAAACCATGATTCAGGATCTTGCCTCCGGCAAAGAACTAGACATAAATAAGGCTGAATATATTTCAAACAATATATACAGTAAAATAAATGATATTGGTTCACTAATGGAATGTATTAATTCTGTAAAGATTGCTGACCAATACACATATTCCCATTCAATCAATGTTTCTGCATATGCAATGCTTATTGGAAAATGGATGGGCTTAAATGAAAAGCAGCTTAGCGAAATTATTATTGCTGGGCTTTTACATGATGTAGGCAAGTCACAAATACCTGCTGGGATTTTGAATAAAAAGGGTAGATTATCAGAAGAAGAGTTTGAAATAGTAAAAAGACATACTATTTTCGGATTCGACATTGTAAAAAAGTTTGATGACATTAATATAGAAATAAAACGGGCAGTTATAATGCATCATGAAAAGGAAGATGGAACAGGCTATCCTTTTGGAATACATGGTAATCAGAAAAATCTGTATTCCAAAATTATAACTGCTGCAGATATATTTGATGCAATAACTTCTGATAGGGTATATAAAGGAAAGCAAACGCCATTCAGCGCTTTTAAAGAGCTTGAAAAGTTTGGATATGATGTGCTGGATCCAAAGGTAATGCTGGCTATGTTCTCAAATATGCCAAGTTATTATATTGGCTCAAAGGTTAAAATGGAGAACGGTGAGATAGGCGAAGTAGTATATGTACCTAACCAGTGTGTTTATGCGCCGGTTGTTAAAGTAAATAATAACTTTCTGGACTTTGCAGTAGAGAAAGAAGCATATATTAAGGAGTTTCTATAATTATATTATGACGGGCTGGGGAACTTCTATGGCCTAGTTATATTAGTATATTAATAAAGGTATTAACAGCTTTAGACAGCAAGACATTTTTCATTGTTACGATGCCTATAGCACGTTTGGGTAAAGCTTCTTCAAGCTGTACTTCAAATAGGATACCTGACTCTATTGCTTCCAAAGCACTTTCTTTTAGTACATAAGAAACTCCTGTGCCTATTTTGGCAAATTCCACAAGCAAATCCAGGCTTTCAAGTTCAATCTCAGGTGAACAACTTAGGCTATGTTTAGCAAAAAATGCATCTATAGCTTTTCGTGTTGAACTGTCTGACTGTAGCATTACAAGAGGGTACTCATTTAATTCTTTTAAAGCAATTTTTCTATTCTTCAGCTTCGAATACTTTTGTGATGCAACAAAAATATCACTAACCTCAATGAATGGAACTGAATTAAATATTTTTTCGCTTACCGGCAGTGTTGAAATCACCATGTCAACAAGACCGCTTTTTAAAACCTCCAGAAGCTGGGGAGTGGTTCTATTAATTACTTTTATCGTAATATTAGGATACAGCTGTCCGAATGTTTTAATATAAGGCATTACAAAGTATTTGCAGATGGAGTCACTGACCCCAATTCTTATTTCGCCTGCACTTAAGCCTTGAATTTCCTCTAATCTGTCTTCAGCACCTTTTAGAAAATTATAAGCCTGAGAAACGTAGCTAAATAACAACTCTCCTTCTTTGGTTAATTGGATGTTTCTTGACTTTCGGAAAAAAAGAGTAACTCCGAGCTGGCTTTCAAGGCCCTTTATTGCTTGACTTACGGCAGACTGAGATATAAATAGTTTTTGTGCTGCGATTGAAAAACTCTTATTTTGTGCACAATAATAAAATATTTTATATAATTCGAAGTTAATATCCATAAGTACCTCTAATGAAATATATTAATAATATTAATTTTACTAATATATTTTATCACACTATAATTATAAGTAAAGATGTGACTTGGGAACCGTTCCTGTGTCGCTTAAAATTGGAGGGTATCACATGAAAAATAATGTAAGAAGACTATTTGTAGAAAAAAAGTTTCCTTATGATGTTGAGGCACAAGGACTTTTGAATGATTTTATAGAGACATTGGGAATAACTTCGCTTGAGGGTGTAAAAGTAGTTAATAGATATGATATAGAAGGAATTAGTGATACTGAATACCATATGGCCAGAAATACAATCTTCTCCGAACCAACAGTTGATATGGCATATGACGAGATATACCAGGTACCTGCAGATTGCAGTGCATTTGCAGTTGAATACTTACCGGGACAGTATGACCAGAGAGCAGATTCTGCTGTTCAGTGTATACAGCTTTTAACACAGGGAGAAAGACCTGAAATAAAGGCAGCGAAAGTAATTGTTCTAAAAGGTAAAATAACCGATGACCAGTTTAATGCTATTAAAAAATATTATATAAATCCGGTTGAAAGTCAGGAAGCAAAGCTGGAGAAACCTGAAACGCTAAAAACTTATGTAGAACAACCAGGTGATGTAGCGGTAATAACCGGCTTTACATCAATGAATGAGGAACAGCTTTCAGACCTTTTAAAGTCAATGGGCTTTGCTATGTCCTTTGACGATATAGTATTCTGCCGGAACTATTTCAGAAATACTGAAAAACGTGACCCTTCTGTAACAGAAATGCGAATGATTGACACATACTGGTCAGATCATTGCAGACACACAACCTTTTTAACCTGTATCGAAAGTGTTAAATTTGAAGACGGCAGATTCACAGGAGTAATCAAGGAAACTTTCAATGATTACATGAAAACAAGAGAAGACATATACAAGGACCGTGATGACAAGGATGTTTGTCTGATGGATGTTGCTCTTATGGCAATGAAGGCACTAAAAAAACAGGGGAAGCTTGATGACCTTGATTTATCCGACGAAATCAATGCCTGCAGTATAGTTGTCAATGCAGATATAAATGGGCAAAATGAAGAATGGCTTGTAATGTTTAAAAATGAAAC
>CAYQCA010000028.1:0-13925 GCA_964415835.1 uncultured Clostridium sp.
CCTATTCATTAGCTCCGCAGCACTTCTTATACTTTTTGCCGCTTCCGCATGGGCATGGATCATTTCTTCCCACTCTGGAGTTATTTGTTACCGGCTTTTTAGGTTCATCACCATGACTTGCATTCACCGGTTCAGCCACCTTTTCGCGTTTTGGTGCATGTTCCTTGTCTATTCTTGCTCTAACCAGCAGCCTTATTGAATCCTCTTGGATATTCTTTATCATATCCTCGAACATCTGGAAGCCTTCAAACTTATACTCTACAACAGGATCCCTCTGTCCATATGCCCTTAAGCCGATACCATGCTTCAGCTGATCCATTGCATCTATATGATCCATCCATTTTTCATCAACTATTCTTAAAAGAACTACTCTTTCAAGCTCTCTCATCAGATCAAGTCCAATGTCGTTTTCCTTGAATTCATATATCTTTTGGACAATATCCATCAGCTTTTCTTTCAAATCTTCCTTATCAAAGGATTCAAGCTCCTCTTTTGGAATGTCCAAAGCACCATGTGGTAAAAATACATTTTCGAGATAACTCTTTATTGCTTCCCAATCCCACAGATCGGCATATTGGCTTTCAGAGCAATATGTTGTTATAACTCCATCTACTATACTTTCAAACATCTTAATAAAGTAGTCCCTAAGGTTTTCTCCATTTAGAACTGTTTTTCTCTGTGCATAGATTATCTCTCTCTGCTTGTTCATTACGTCGTCATATTGCAGAACCCTCTTACGAATGTCAAAGTTTCTGCCCTCAACCTTCTTCTGGGCATTCTCAATAGCATTTGACAGCATTTTGTGTTCAATAGGCTGGTCATCCTCCAGTCCAAGAGCATTAACTATATTGGTTAATCTTTCAGAGCCAAACAATCTCATCAGATCATCTTCCAGAGAAATATAGAAGCGTGATGAACCCGGGTCACCCTGACGGCCGGAACGTCCTCGCAACTGGTTATCTATACGTCTGGATTCATGTCTTTCTGTACCTATAATGTGTAAGCCACCAGCCGCAACTACCTTTTCACGTTCAGCGCTGGTTATAGCTTTAAACTTATCATTTAACTCTTTAAACCTGTTTCTGGCCTCTAAAATGAGCTCATCCGTGGTTTCATTGAAGCTGGTTGATGCACTTATCAACTCCTCCGAATAACCCATTTTTCTCATTTCCTGCTTGGCCATATATTCCGCATTACCACCAAGAACAATATCCGTTCCTCTACCTGCCATGTTGGTTGCGATTGTAGCTGCGCCGTACTTACCAGCCTGAGCGATTATTTCAGCTTCCTTATCATGGTATTTTGCATTTAATACCTGGTGGGTAACGCCCCTTCTCTTTAACAACGCACTCAAGAACTCTGACCTTTCAATGGAAACAGTACCAATCAGCACTGGTTGACCATTTTTGTGGCGTTCAACTATATCCTCGATAACAGCGTTAAACTTGCCTGCTTCATTCTTATATACAACATCAGGGTAGTCTTTACGTGCCATTTCTTTATTAGTTGGAATGATTATTACGTCCAGCTTGTAGATAGTGTTAAATTCACTTTCTTCAGTTTGAGCTGTACCGGTCATACCTGCCAGCTTGCTATACATTCTGAAGTAATTCTGGAAAGTAATTGTTGCCAGAGTTTTACTTTCTCTTTCAACTTTAACTCCTTCTTTTGCTTCAATTGCCTGGTGCAATCCATCACTGTATCGTCGACCGTACATCATTCTTCCGGTAAACTCATCAACAATAATGACTTCTCCATCTTTAACAACATAGTCTTTCTCATTTTTCATCAGACCATGAGCTTTAAGTGCCTGATTTATGTGATGTGAAACAGTCATATTCTCAGGATCTGAAAGATTTTCTATGCCGAAGTACTGCTCGGCCTTTTTTATACCGGTTGCAGTAATTACTGCTGTATGAGCTTTTTCATCAACTATATAATCTTCATCAAATACTTCATCAGCATCAACCTTGTCATCCATTTGCTTTATTACTTTAACCTTCAATTTCAATACAAAGGAATTTGCCTTCTTGTACAAATCCGTCGATTTGTCACCCTGCCCCGAAATAATAAGAGGAGTTCTGGCTTCATCAATAAGGATTGAGTCAACCTCATCCACAATAGCGTAATTCAGCTCTCTCTGAACCATGTCCTCTTTATAAATAACCATGTTATCTCTCAGGTAGTCAAATCCCAATTCATTGTTTGTACCATAGGTAATGTCACAATTGTATGCAGCACGTCTATCTTCGTTTTCCATATCGTGGACGATCAAGCCAACTGACAGTCCCAGGAAGGTATAAATCTTGCCCATCCATTCACTGTCACGTCTTGCCAGGTAATCATTTACAGTAACAACATGAACTCCCTTGCCGGATAATGCATTCAGATATACCGGCAAAGTTGCCACAAGTGTCTTACCTTCACCAGTCTTCATTTCGGATATTCTTCCCTGATGCAGCACAATACCACCAATAAGCTGAACACGGAAATGTCTCATTCCAAGAACTCTTTTTGATGCCTCACGGACTACTGCAAATGCTTCCGGTAAAATATCGTCAAGCGTCTCACCCTTTGCCAGACGTTCTTTGAATTCAGGAGTTTTTCTTTTTAGCTCACTATCTGTAAGCTTTTGGATTTCCGGCTCCAAAGCATCTATTTGATCAACAATCGGGTAAATCCTTTTTAATTCTCTATCACTATATGAACCTATTATACCTTCGAGTATACTTTTAATTCCCATAATTTTACTCTCCATTCATTAACATTTAGTTGAAATTAAATTTTTGCTGCGCAAATTGCACACGAATAAAAGACCTTAAATATTATTAAATAAGGTATTTAGGAATGACCAAATAATAAATTCCGATTCTTGAGCGGCTATTTTCCGCCATTACTGCGTTGTCGTCAGTTGCAATACGACCAGTATTGCGCCTTCCGCTGTATCAGTGGAGCTGATACAGTCGCCTTATGCACTGACGAAAAATCTCTCGCTCAAGAACCTGGTTTTATTATTCGGTCATCCCTAAGCAAAGAAATCAGCAGTATGCTGGCGGTGAAGAATCTGCCCGGCATAATAAAACACGCACAGAAACAGATTTTCTTTGAATGTTAAGCCATAATAGTCTGGTAATTAAGATTATTAATGCTATAGAAAAGCTAAATATAAATCCAAACTCCAAATTATTATCACGCCTTGGAGTTTGGGAATTGATTGCGTCTTGTGATAATTTCTTAAAAAAAGCTACCGGTGTTCCTTTTCTCTGGAGTGAATTCTGCTCACCAAAATAAGACAGCGCATTTGTACTATCCTGAACCATCTCTAAATGAGAAAAATTTATTAAATAATAATCAATTAAATTCGCAGTATAATAATTCCCGCCTTCAGATGTCAGCGCAGATAGAATTATAATACTTAGAAATAATCTCTTTAACATCCGATTTACCTGTCTTTCTCCTGAAGTCTGTCAAGAACAAGATTATATCCATCAGCTCCATATACGAGACACCGGTTTACACGGCTGATAGTTGCAGTGCTGGCTCCGGTCTGCTCACATATATCTGTATATGTCTTTTTTTCCCTCAGCATCTTCGCAACCTGAAGCCTTTGAGCTAAAGCCTTCAGTTCTGCTATCGTACAAAGATCCTCAAAAAAGTTATAGCACTCTTCTCTATTCTCTAATAATAAGATAGCATCAAAAAGGCTATCTGTATGTTCATCCTTCAATTTGGAATTCATAATAAAAACTCCTAACACCTTTAAATCCTTACTAAAATACAATAACAGTTTTTTCAAGAACAGTCAAGTTGGTCAGTCTCAATTACAGATTTCCAATTCTATATTTTACGTAACAGGAATAGGTATATATAAGGAGGTAAGCATATGAGACAGTCAATTGTAGTTATAACCAATAAGCAAAAACTTTTTATTTGTTTTGTTTCAATTGTATTTATTTTACTTATTGCTTTATTTGTTAGCACTCTTAATTTCCCGAAAGAAATTAAAACCATAAATTCTGGCTTGGAATCTATATTGTCGCTGGAAAATGAAAATACATATCTAAAAGACATTATATCAACAATAATTCCAGCTGAAAATAAAGTTCTCTATGAAGATATAAACAGAAACGTAAAGAGTGGTTATGATGCTGTAAATACAACAGGTTTTAAAGCTGCAGAAGTGCTTTCAAAAGGTAAAAACCTGGAGTATATAACAGCTTTTATAGATGAAAATTACCAAAGGCCTATTTATTCTGATAATTGGAAACAAGCTTATTACAAAGGCTGGCTTTACCTTCCGGATAAAGTCGTAGCTTCAAGGCATAGTTTATTTACTTATGAAGGAAGCGCCTCAAATATTTTTGATTTAGAAGGTAACCTGGGTTTTTACCCTAATACTGCAATAGATACACAAAACTATTTAAACTTACTAATTTACAATTTCGATTTGGACAATGTAACTCTTCTGGGAAATCAATTAGCAATTTCAGGTACACCTGTAAAAAAGGGTGTTCAAATAATTTCTGTTAAGTCTGAGCAGGTATATCAGGCATCATCAGATACTGGAAACCTTCTTGTACAGCTTTGTACCCCCTTCGGGTATGAGGTTGATTTTCAAAACATACAGTTTCCTTATACTGAAAGTAAATCTAAAAAAGCTGCAAACACAAATTATTCTTTGGAGGAAGATTCGGTTGATAAATCTGTTCAGAATAAATTACTCAAGCAGGAGTTGAGCTATTATATTTCCGATTCAGCTTCAACAATTTATTTTCAGCGTAACGGAAGCTACAAGACCTCAGATGTATTTAGTACAAATATAGACATAAATAACGCAATAGAAAATTCCTCCTCACTTAAATATTATATTTCTTATGAAGATGCAAAGTATCAGCGTCCCGCTTATCATCCTTCCTGGAAGGAAAATTTCGATAAAGAGTGGTGCTACATTCCAAGAAAAATGTATCTTAACATGAAGAAGCTTTTTGTGCTTCCGTCCGATCGGGATATTGCAAATGACCTATGCGGTGAGCTCGGTTTTTTTGAAAAAAGACCCCAAATAGAAAAAGGCGAAACAGGACTGTTAGTATACAATTTTTCGGTTCAATCTGTAAGAGTATACGAGAATAATATTATTGTCTCAGGAATACCGTCAAGATCAGGCGTTCAGGTTGTAAACATACCAAAAAGCAACCTTTCCGGTTATAACGAATATGCCGTAAGGTTGCTTACAAAAGACTTGTGTGAACTTGACCTGGATGTCTTAGGAACAGCTAAATAATAACTTCCCATTTTTGCAGTGGCTAATTTTCAAAATTGCGTCGTTGTCGTCGGTCGCAATACGACCGGTATTGCTTCCTCCTCCGCCTAGCACTTTCAAAAATTTTCTCACTGCAAAATCGGGTTTTATTATTTAACTGTTCCTTAACTTCTTAATTGCATTTGATCTACTGAGCAATATTATAAAAATATATGCAAGAAAAGCGCTAACAATGCCCTGCACAAGGTTTCCGGGGAGCTCTGCAACAATCGCAGTAAATGCCAGTGATTTGTCAATAACTCTCAAAATAACAGCTTCAAAGACAAAATACCCTGCAACCATTGTTACCGCGCCAACTACAACTGCCAATATACGGACCCCATGAGAAGGTTCTCTGTCGCCCTTTCGTCCTGCAATAGCACCTACTACATATCCTTCCAAACCCTTAACAATAAAAGTAATAGGGACAAAAATAAAAGCTCCGTAGGCCAGATCTGCCAGCGCAGATCCCAGAGCCCCGGCAAGAAACCCGGACTTTTTACCCAATAATAATGCTGCAATCATAATAGCCGCATCACCTATATTGAAATATCCCTGTGCAATAGGACTGGGAATGTGCAAAAATGGCAAATAGGTAATAAGAAAAACGAGTGCGATCATTAAGGCATTGATAACTAAATTCTTAGTAGATATTTTCATAGTAACCTCCATCTGTACTAATACAATAAACTAGCCTTTTATAAGACTAGTTTATTATTTATATTTATGTTTTAGTCTTCCTCAATTCTTATTTTATTTATTACTCTGCTTATGGAACCTTCTCCTTCGAGTTTTGCAATCAGGCTCTTTAATTCCATCTCCGATGATTTCGTCGTAATAAAGGCTATTTCTTTATCCTGTGTCAACTCAACAAATTCTACCTGTCCAAATAATGAAGATATATATTTTTTAGCTTCTGAAATATTATTAGTTAAAATTCTTACCAGAAACTTTGCCGGACTTTCATCTATTGCTACAACATTGCTGTCTACATTTCTCACCCATACGGAAGTAGTTCCGGAATCCGGATGCTTTGCTATATCTATAATATCTGCAACAACAGCACTGGCGGTAGGTAGTTTTCCGGCACCTCTTCCATAGAACATAGCATCTCCAATTGCATCACCCTTAACTACAATTGCGTTAAAGACATCTTCTACATTAGCCAGCGGATGTTCCTTCGAAATAATTGCGGGGCTTACACGAGCGAAAATCCTTTCACCTATTTTTTTGCTGATTGCAATTAGCTTAATTACACTATTCATTTCTTCAGCATATTTCATATCAGTTAAAGTAATCTCTGTCATTCCCTCAGTGTAGATATTTTTGTAATCTACAAATTCGTTATATGCGATAGATGATAAAATTGCGATTTTTCTGCAGGCATCATGACCTTCTACATCAGCAGTAGGATTCTTTTCTGCATATCCGTTTTGCTGTGCTTCTTTTAATGCATCTTCAAAACTTTTACCTGCTTTTTTCATTTGAGTCAGAATATAATTTGTTGTTCCATTTAGAATACCGGTTATACCGTGAATCTCATTAGCTGCAAGACACTGATTTAATGGACGGATGATGGGAATACCCCCGCCAACGCTGGCCTCAAACAAATAGCTTACACCATTTTCTTTTGCCAGTTGTAAAAGCTCAGGTCCATAGCTTGCAACCAGTTCCTTGTTTGAAGTAACGACACTTTTACCTGAGGACAAAGCTCTTTTAGTAAATTCATATGCAATAGTTGCCCCACCAATTGTTTCAACTACAATATCTATACTGCTATCATTAAAAATATCATCTGCATTCTTTGTCAGAAAATCCTTGTCAGGGCTTTCGGGAAAATCTCTCAAATCTAAAATCCATTTTACCGTTATTTCTCTTCCTGCCCTTTGTGTAATACTTTCACTGTTTCTTCTGATGACTTCGGCAACACCCGAGCCAACAACCCCATATCCTAAAATTGCTACGTTAATCATGAAAAAAATACCTCCCGCTTATAGAGAAAAATTATTATCTTGCCAGTATTTCACTGCGCCTTATACCTTCGACTTTAGCTATATCTTTCATTAAATCCTGAATATCAGTCTTCATTTCAAATGTTTCAATTGAAATGGTAACATCGGCCAATCCGTTAATTGGAATGTTTTGATTGATAGTTAGAATATTTGCATTGGCAGTGGCTATTTTATTGATAATACTTGAAAGAATGCCCGAAAAGTCTTCTACAACAAAGAACAGAGTTATGACCTTTCCCCTTGAGGTCTCATAGAAAGGAAATACATAATCTTTATATTTATAATACGCACTTCTGCTTATTCCGACTTCCTTAACAGCGTCATTAACCGTTTTTATTCTGCCCAAACTAAGTATTTTCTTAACTTCTATTACTTTTGCAAATACCTCAGGTAATATAATTGAATCAACTAAAAAAAATACAGATTCCTGCTTCATACACTCTCCTGTCCACCGAATGCGCACAATTGTGCTTCCATGGTGTAATGTTAGCATATTTTATGTTGGTTTGCAATAATAAAATGGCTTTATGTAACAAGAAAAGACTTCATTGTGTTGAATTTTCATTCGCCAATGAAGTCTTTTCAGGTAAATATTTTGTATATTATTATATAAATAAACTCTATTTATATTCCAAGTGCCTTTTCCACTTTATCTACCATTTCTAGAGGTTCACATAATTCTTTATGAAGAATAGGCTTTTTATCCAGGGCTTGCAGCGGCTCAGGGATCTTCATACCTGATTTTTCTGCTAGAACAGACAGCAGCTCGAACTCAGTCCTTCCTTCCACAGCTTCTTCACCTAAAATGGCTTTAACTACGCTTTCATTGAACTTAAAAGGACTTGCTGTCGAAACTATTACAGCCTTTGTAACATCACTTGTTGAAATAACATATTTATCATAAACATCGACTGCAACTGCAGTATGTGTGTCCAGAACATATCCGGTCTCATTATACACGCTTTCAATAGTCTTTAGGGTGTCATTATCGTTGGAGTATCCTGCCCAGAAGACATTCTGTATTTTCTTCCTGGTGTCCGAATCTACTGTATATGCACCGTCATTCTTGAGCTTATTCATCCAGCTACGAACCATTTCAGAATTACCGTCTGTTACAAGATACAAAAGTCTTTCCAGATTGCTGGATATCAAAATGTCCATAGACGGTGATAGAGTTTTCTTAAACTCCCTGTTTCTGTCATATGTTCCTGAAATAATAAAATCGGTTAATACATTGTTGTCATTGGATGCACAGATCAGCTTATTTACAGGCAACCCCATCTGCATAGCATAATATGCAGCTAAAATGTTCCCGAAGTTTCCTGTAGGAACAACAAAGTTTATTTTTTCGCCCAACTCTATTTCTTTGTTTTTCAACATATCTGCATACGCAGAAAAATAGTATACTATTTGCGGGACAAGCCTTCCCCAGTTTATTGAATTTGCAGAGGAAAATTTATATCCGTGATCTTTCATCAGGTGCACAACATCTTCGTCGCCGAAAATCCTTTTAACACCATTCTGAGCGTCATCAAAGTTTCCGTTTACCGCAATAGAATAAACGTTGTTGCCTTCCTGGGTTACCATCTGCATCTTTTGAACCTGGCTTACACCCTCACTTGGGAAGAAAACAATTATTTTTGTTCCCTTTACATCTTTAAAACCTTCAAGTGCAGCTTTTCCGGTATCACCTGAAGTTGCAACCAAAATAACTATTTCCTCTTTTTCACCGGTCTTCTGAAGGGCTTTCACAAGGAAATGAGGAAGTATTTGCAATGCCATATCCTTAAATGCACTTGTAGGACCGTGCCATAATTCCAGAATATTTACTGAATCATATAACTTGTGTAAAGGGGCAATCGCCTCAGTTTCAAACTTCTTGGCAGTATATGCCTGGTTTACGCAATCTTTTAATTCGCTAATCGTATAATCATCCAAATAACCCTCTAGTATATTTAAAGCGCGCTCTTGGTAAGTCATTTCGCTCATCTTCAGAATCTGTTCATTGTCAAAAGCAATAACTCTCTCAGGTACGAATAAACCTCCATCAGAGGCGAGTCCACGTTTAATTGCTTCGGCTGAACTAACACTATTACAATTTCCCCTAGTACTTCTATATAGCATTTTCCCCATTACCTCCATGTCCCATTGAACCAATTATCAATTATATATAAAATAAATAATATAATAAATATACTAAAAATGCAAATGTTAAAAGCGCTAACTAAACAGTTATTTCAGGTTCCATCTCACCCTTTTATTCATATTGGCAAATAGCTTCTGGACAGCAAGCTTACCTTGATTGTACAGGAATTGTGCATCCTCGGGACCTATCATAAAATCGAGGAAGGAAATGTTCCCGGTATCAATATGTGCAATATTGTCAATATTATATGAATTTTTGGGGACACCGGTATCATGGGAAGAAGTGAGTAACTTTTTCAACATATTTTCAACCGACTTCAGCTCTTTGGGTTCTTTACCTTCCAACTTCAGCCCGATAATATTATTGGATTCACTGTTATCAATAAGCCAAACAGGAAAATTATCCAGAACACCGCCGTCAATTATGTAGTGCTTTTTCATATGGCTGCCTTCCTTTTTCATCAGAACAACCGGCTCAAATATAAATGGCACGCAAGAACTCATTCTGATGGCCTTTGCAACTTCAAACCTATCCGGATCCTGATTATAGAGTACCAAATCGTCAGGAAGAACAAGAACCCTTCCCGTATTAGCATCCACAGCTGTCATACGTACTTTATATCCACGGGGATTTACTTTATCAGGTATACCACCCTTAAAATCACTGAAGGTGCGGATTCCCTTATTTGCAAGTATCTGAGCAATCCACTTTTCAAAAATATCACCATTTACAAAAGCGTTCTTTTTACTGAATGCAACCAGGTTTGCTAAAAAGTTACCCCTGGTACCGATAAATTCTTCCTTACCCTTTCGTATTAACTGTAGTTCAGGATAGTCCTGCTTATAAAGCAACATTTCTATATCATTATCAGTTATTGCTCTTTTTTCTTCAATAGTCTCTTTTATTTTATCAGCTACAGAGATATTCAAGTATACCCCGCTTCTATTCTGAAAGTTTGCAAAATCGAGTTCCTTGACTATTTTTGCCATTTCTCTCGAACTATATCCTGCACCAATTAAAGCCCCGACTATTGCACCTGCTGATACTCCAGCTATATTACCGATATGCCTGTGCTTTTTTTCAATTTCCTCATATGCTCCTACAAAGGCTATTCCTTTTATGCCCCCTCCGCTAAGTACAAGATTTAGTGTACGATTACTTATACTCATATCTAACAATTCCTCAAAAAAAGTTATCTATTGTATATATATTAATAATAAGCACTAATTAGTATACAACTAGGCAACAAAAAAGCACAGACGCTTTTGTTTAAGGTCTGTGCTAGTCTTTTTATATATTTATGATATGGCATCAAGTCTGCTCTTTGCGTACCTGGCGTAGGTGGAATTGGGGTACTCTGCAATAAGTTTCCGGTATGCTTCAGCGCCTTTTTGCAGATCATTTACTTCTACATAGCTTTTACCTAAAATATAAAATGCTTTATCACCAAAAGACCATTTATCACCTAAAGTAAAAACCTTTTCGAGCTTTATAATTGCTTCTGAATACTTTTTTGCATTATATAAAGAATTTCCTTCAATAGTCAATTGATTAGCCGCTTTCAAAAGAACATCGGCTTTTATGGAATCATATTTCTTTTTTTGATCAGCAGTCATATCATTAGCTGATAAGGCCAATAATTTATCCGCTGACTCCACATATTTTTTTTGACTATATAGTGTTGATACCTGCGAAATATCTGAAGTTAACTGCAACTCTTTTAATTTGGCCTCTGCAGATTTTAACTGTTCTTGCAAAGATTTATTTTCAGTGACTACATCTTCATACTGCTGGATTAATTTTGTATCCGCTGCAGGCTGTGAATCTGTAATTACTTTCTGATTGTCCCCTTTTGTACTCTGAACAAAAAAAACAATAGCAGTTATCATCAATAAGACACTTATTATATTAATTGCAATCGCAACGCTCGTCTTTTTTAACTGCTTTCCGATTTTTCGGAATAATATATATTCAGCAGGTAATTCTTTCTTAGGGTTCTCCATGATATTTGTTTCGTTTACTTTTTTTACAGCCTTTTTATTTTTTATATTTGAACCGACACTTTTAGCAGCTGAGTAATCTGCCTTTCCAATATATTTCAAGTAGTCCGCGGCTTTAATAACATCACTTTCGTTCTGAACAACTCTTCCAAAAAGTTCTTCCGCCTTATCCAGCTGTTTTGTATATGCATAACACAGTCCTAATAAATTTATTGCCTCATAAAAATCGGGATTGCTGGAAACAACTTTTTTCAGCTCAATCATAGCAATGTCTTCACTGCCTGTACGCAAGTTTTCAATTGCCTTATTATATGATTTAACTGAATCAATTACTTTTTGGGATACGCTACTGTCCTGAGATATTTTATCAATATCAATCGGTTTAAAACTTTTGATCTCTTCAAGTAAATCCACTAAATCCAGCCCCTTCCAATTTATATGTTATTTATCAAAAAAACTTCTTATCTCCCCAATCATGTATAGTGATCCAAAAGCACAAATCAAACTATCCTTGTTAGCCTTCTCAAGTGCAAGTTTCATACCGTCCTCAATGGTTTTGCCATCCCTAACATTTTTTGAATATTGCTTCAAAATATCAGCGAGCTCAGCCGATGGAATCGCCCTCTCGTTTTGAGGGGTCACAGTAATAATCAAACTTGCCCTTCCTGCTAACAATTCCATAATCTTACCGTATTCCTTATCTCTAAGAAAACCAACTATAAATATTTTCTGGCTATCGCTAAAATATTTATCCAGTGCATCACTAAGAGATTGTCCACCCTCAAAATTGTGTGCTCCATCAATTAATACCAGAGGATTTCTATTAATTATTTCCAGTCTGCCCGGCCACTTAGTTTTTTCCAGCCCTGCCTTTATACTGTTTTCACTAATATTCAGGCCTTTTTCTCTCAATATTTCACAAGTGTCTACAGCCAATGCAGCATTATTCAATTGATGACCACCCAGTAAGTGGATTTTTAAATTATTGTAGCCTTTATAATCAAATAACTGTCCTTCTATATTATATTCTTTCAAACTTAGTGAAGAAAAATCAGCTTTTTGTAAAAAAGATCTTTGTTCTTCACAAACTTTTTTAAACACCTCTTCAGCTTCAGCTGTTTGAGGATAAATAACTGTAGTGCAGGCTGGTTTTATTATACCGGCCTTTTGATATGCAATCTCTGCAATAGTCTTTCCAAGCCTGTCGGTATGGTCCAGACTGATTGTTGTTATAACTGCTGCAAGTGGAGACTCTATTACGTTTGTTGAGTCATATCTGCCCCCCAGGCCGACCTCCATAACTGCAATATCACATTTCTGTCTGTGAAAATATTCAAATGCCACTGCAGTTATAATTTCAAACTCTGTAGGATGAGCATATCCTATTTCCAACATTTTATCAATTTTTTCTTTAACAAAATTTATAATTTCTGTTAATTCATCAGCTTGAATTTCTATATTATTTACTTGAATCCTCTCTGTAAATCGCTGAATATAGGGAGAAGTAAACATACCTGTTCTATAACCTGAGCTTATTAAAATATTACTTATATATGCTGTAGTCGACCCCTTCCCGTTTGTTCCCGCAACATGTACAAATTCAATTTTTTTATGAGGATTTCCCATTAACTCCAATAGTTTTGTTATAGTCTCCAAGCCTAGTTTACTTCCAAATTTTAGAGTCCCATGTATATAGTCAATTGCCTCGTTATAATTCACGGTAAATTTTTACCTCCAATAATCATTGCATTATGTCAAATTAACCCATTATCTACATTCATACAATATCAGTTTTTAAAGTGACAGTCAATTCATACTGTCTAAAAGCTCCACAATATTTCCCTTGTTGAGAAAGTTAGAGTTTACACCCATACTTGCAAATGAAACATTATCATATATCACCATTTCACAAAATTGTGCTCTGTCTTCCAGTTCCAAGTTTATAAATTCATTTAAATCCTTCACATATTCATTTTTAAGAATATAATATCTAGTTCCTACAGTTGGTCTCACTTTTTCAAATTCCTGACTAGTCCACATTTTATCGGTTATAAATGCAAACAGCTCAAAACCCTCGTAAGGCTTTCCTTCACGTAGGAACGAGAGGAAGGTTTTTCTTTCACTTTGTTTTATTTTTTTACTCTTATAATCTATACTCAAGTTACTAAAGGTTTCAATCAATTGCGATAGTAGCTCTTTATTACCCTTCTCATTTAAGCCTAGATAAGCACTGGTTATTTCCATAAAGATATCATGGTCTGTTTTCAACGCCGATAAGATTTTATAGCTGGCCTGTGACATTTCCATTTTGCTGGAGATATATGAAATAGCATATTGGGCGCTGCTTAAGTCTTTATACTTTGAATTATCAACGATTTTCACTCTAACATTAGTGTTCATTTGTCACCTCAGCCATTATATATTAGATAATTTGTACAATTGCTGATTACATTATATACTTGATATTT
>CAYQCA010000028.1:14025-25259 GCA_964415835.1 uncultured Clostridium sp.
ATATCCAAAATAGTATTCACTTAATTCAGGCACATTTACAATTAAATTAGGTACACCGCCATCAGTATGAGCAAGCAGGGTTCCCTCAAATGCTTTGTTGTTAACAAAATTCATGTCTTTTCCTGCAAGGAAATTCAGCCCGTCTATATTATCTTTGTCCTCTTTAATTGTTATATTCTTTCTTGCCTTTCCAACATGAATAACAGTTTCAAACAGATTTCTCAATCCATCCTGAACATACTGACCCATTGAATGTAAATCTGTTGTAAAATCTACACCTGCAGGAAATATACCTTTTTGATCCTTTCCTTCGCTCTCACCATAAAGCTGCTTCCACCATTCGGTAAAAAAGTGAAGTGACGGTTCATAGTTAACCATTATCTCGATTGTTTTAGTCTTATTGTATAACGCATTTCTCGCTGCAGCATATCTGTAGCAATCATTGTTTATAAAATCAAAATCTTTGTAAGTGTTGTAAGCATCCAATGCGCCCTTCATAATTGTATCAATATCTGCACCTGAAACAGCAATTGGTAACAGGCCAACCGCAGTCAATACTGAATATCTTCCTCCAACGTCATCTGGAATAACAAATGATTCATACCCTTCTTCATCTGCCAATTTTTTCAACGCACCGCGGGCTTTGTCTGTTGTGGCATAAATTCTATTTTTAGCTTCCTGCTTACCATATTTGTTTTCCATGTACTCTTTAAAAATTCTGAAAGCTACTGCTGGTTCTGTAGTAGTACCTGATTTCGAGATAATATTCACAGATATTTCCTTACCCTCTACCAGCTCCAATAAGTCTGCAACATAAGTTGAACTTATATTGTTCCCAACAAAGTAAATTTCCGGTGTTTTTCTCTTATCCTTCGGAAGCATATTGTAAAAAGAGTGGGAGAGCATTTCAATAGCTGCTCTGGCTCCAAGATATGATCCACCTATTCCTATTACTATCAGTACATCTGAATCTGATTTTATTTTTTCGGCTGATTTTTTTATTCTGGCAAACTCCTCTTTATCATAATTTAACGGAAGATCAACCCAACCTAAAAAATCACTGCCAGGACCAGTTTTTTCATGAAGCATCTCATGAGCTTTTTTAACATATCCTTCAAAATAATTAATCTCATATTCGTTCAAAAAGCCTATCGCCTTTGAACTGTCAAACGTAATTCTTTCCATATATATCCTCCTGATTTGTTAACTTTTTCACTTTTTATTTAGTATACCATTTGGTTTTATTATTTAAAAGTTCTAATACTAATTTTTTTCAAAAGTTTTTGCAAATATTACTAGGTAGAAAATTAAAAAAATGAAAACAATAATAACAAGCCGAACTCTTTATTCAGAAGTTCCGGCATTTTGCCGCAGAACCAATACTAATATTGAAAAGGAGATTTTATTATGTCAAATCCTAAAACACCACTTGTTCCAAATAGCAGAGAAGCATTGACAAAATTCAAAATGGAATGCGCTGCTGAAATAGGAAGAACCCAATTTACAAAAGAAAACAACGACCACTACAAGGGAGACCTGACTTCAAAGCAAAACGGCTCAGAAGGTGGTCCAATTGGCGGACAAATGGTAAAGAGAATGATAGAATTTTATGAAAGCAACATGAATAAATAATTATTAAAAATATCAGTGAGATATAAATCTATCTCAACTGATATTTTTTTGAATAATTTTATTTATTTCTGTTCCTGCAGTATCATTTCAGCAGTTGCTGTTACTTCTTGATTCTTTGCAGTGGTTTCTTCAATTGTTGCTGATATTGAGGCTATGTCGTTATTAATGCTGCTAGCCCTCTTTTTTAGTTCCAATGATATGTTCACAATATCCTCTATATTTTTATGAAATTCATTCTGATCTTTTTTAGTTGATGTTGCAGCATGTCTTGACTGATCTGCAAGTTTTCTTACTTCATCAGCAACGACTGAAAAGCCTTTTCCGGATTCACCTGCCCTTGCGGCTTCAATGGCTGCATTTAATGCAAGCAGATTTGTCTGTCCAGAAATCTGTACTATTTCTTCAGTAACCTTGGAAAAATTAATAATATTTTTTTCCATAAATCCTATTTTTTCATTCAGAACTGTAGAAATATCCAGCAAAGCACCTATATCGTTACATATATTGCTTACATTCATTGAATTTTCAGTGCTAGCAGAAGATACTTCTTCAATTGAGGTTGTTATTTCCTTAAGCCTGTCTCTTAAAAGAATTAATTTGCTTTCTCTTTCTTCACTTAGTTCCTTGACTCGGCTTAATGCACTAGAGATTTCATTATTTTTTTCAGCCAGTAATTTACTTTGTGATGAAACAGAAAGGTTGTAATCCATACAATTTTCGGCCATATTCAGTCCATTGTACATAGCAATAGCCATCTCTTTACAGGTGCTGTATCCACAGGCTTTACAATTCTTCGTCCTGGCTTCATCATCAAACTTTAGCATTGAGTCGAAAATGCTGTCTAATTCCTTCTCGTTTGGAATTTTCAGTGCTTTAATGTTATCCTTATAATACTTTCTGATAAAGTCGTTAAGCTCCAACATTTTGTCAAAATGCTTTAACAGCTTTTCAGGGTTTTCATGTAATTTCCCTCTTCTTTGCCTCCTGATTTTGTGGGTTTGACCTTCGATTTCACTTATTTGAAGCTTGTGACAGGTACCGCTGCCAACATTGCAGCCGTGCTCGCAGCTTAACACATCAACTACATCGGGCAAATCTCTTTTTGAGGAAATTCTCTGAGAAAACTCGTCAAAATATTTATACGCAATATCAGTTCCTTCAATCTGTTTTACCCACAGATCGTTGTTGTAATGATAAATATTCTCCTTCAATCCACCCGGAATGCAGTATATTTCGCCAAGCGTAAATGCAGGTGTACTAAAATCGGCTATAGGGTAGTTTTCGATATGTACATTATTCTTTTCAATATATTCATTTAGCTTTTTAAATGTAATATTATAGCATACATATCCATCGGTATTTTTATCTTCAATTTCTGTTTTCTTTGCAACACATGGTGATAAAAATGCCAGTCTGTCATTATTCTTTAGATATTTGTGTATGTATATCGCAGTACAAAGCATCGGACTGTGTATTGGTGCGAGAGAATCGGTTAACTCATGTTTATATTTTTGAATGTAGTTTACAATTGATGGGCAAGGTTGTGCTATAACATTTTTTAACTTGTCCCGCTGAATTATTCTTAAATATGCCCATGTGGTGATGTCCGCACCTAAAGAAACATCATAAAAACCTTTTACTCCAATAGACTGCAAAAATCCAAAAAGGTTTTTATAATCGCTGAAATTAGTTTTGACGGCAGGTGCAGCAAGTACTGAAATGGAAATACCCTTTTTCAAATCCTCAAAAAACCTTCCGGTATCATCCTCATAATCCCTTGCTCCATGGTCACATTCATTTAAGCACTTTCCACATGTAATGCAAGCTTCTTCATTTACTTGTACTTTGTTTTTCTCATCTTTATAATATGCGAAATTTGCATTAAAAACAGGGCAGGCGTGGATGCATTTGTTACATCCCTTACATTTCTCCTCAATTGTGTAAACGAACATAAGCTTTCTCTCTTTCAAAATATTTATATATTTAATTTTTACATATTCCGACAAATAAAGGAATAGCTTTTGTAAAAAATTTTTTAAAGGAGTTAAAAACTTCTTTAAGTTTTTAACTCCTTTAAATTTGGTTCTATCTGAGTGAGTAACCCTTTGAATTCATGTATTCGATTAAGCTACCTGAAAATGCATTTATCTCGTCTCCTGAAAGTGTTTTTTCATTTGATCCGATAACAAACCTGAAGGTCATACTCTTTTTACCCTCAGGCAAACCTTTTCCAGTGTAGATAGTAACAAATTCAAAGCTATTTAAAAGGTCAGATTTAAATTCACGAATATCTGCAAGCAGATTATCAAAAGCAACTCCATTGTCAACCAGGAAGCTGTAGTCCAGAATAACCTCAGGGAACTTTGAAGGCTCCTTATAATTGATTGTTTCGGAATCAATTGCCTGTAATACATTCCTGTTTATTTCAAGTACAGCTACATTAAGTTTTTTACCTATATTTTTCTTAATTAACGGGTGAATAGCAGTAATATAACCCATTAAGTTTCCTTTGTAGCAGATATCTACAGCTTTTACAGGATGAACCCAGTTATATTCACTGGAGCACACTGCATATTCAAGCTCCGCATTCTTTAAAATTCTCGCGATAAATGTTGCTATGCCTTTCAAATCATAGAAAAGCTCATCTTCACTCTTTACTTTGCTTGCAGCCAAAACACAGATGTTCTTGTGCTCTTTGCATTTGTCTTTCGGAGTTGCGGCTTTGAAGACACTACCAATTTCAAATATGGTGAACTGATCATAGGTCTTTTCATTTTTTTCTGCAAAGGCTAACATACCTGGAACCATAGTTTCTCTTAAAGTATTGGCATCCGGAGCATGAGGATTCAGAACCTTTACCTGCCCGTTGGTTTCAATACCCATCCTGGTGTTAAAGGTATCATCATACCAAATATAGCTGTTTACCTCACTTGCACCAAACCTTTCAGAGAGCAACTCTTTAACCTTATGGTCAGTAAGTCTTTCCTCATTGTATTCAAGCGGTTTCAACGTAATATCCAATGTTTGAGGAATTATATTATCATAGCCGTATACTCTGGTGATTTCCTCTATGATATCAACCTTCATTGTCACATCTTTTGTAGCTCTGAATGTCGGAACCTTTATTTTAAAGGTATCACCATCGAGCTCAACTTTGAACTCCAGTGCTCTTAAAACCTCAGCCATCTTTTCTTTTGACAAAGTATTTCCGATATATCTGTCAATGTACTGCTTAGTAATAGTTATATCTATCGGCTCAAGTTTCTTACAGTATACATCTGTCAATGCTGATGCGAACTGAATATCACCCTGCATATCCCTTAAAAGCTTTACAAATCTCTTTATTGCCAGAACGGTCATATTGGGGTCAATCATTTTCTCATAACGTGCACTGGCCTCGGTACGAAGACCTAATTTCGTTGAACTCTTTCTGATAGAAGCACCTTCGAAAGTAGCGGACTCTAGAAGGATTGACGTAGTGTCCTCTAAAACCTCTGAGTTCTCTCCACCCATAATACCTGCTATTGCAACTGGTCTTTCCTTGTTACATATCAGAAGCACCTCTTCAGGTAATTTTCTTTCCATACCATCAAGAGTCTTGAACAGGGTCGGTTCTTTTGTTGACTTTACAACAATACCGCTTTGTACCTGTCTTGAATCAAATGCATGCATAGGCTGGCCCATTTCAAGCATTAAATAGTTGGTTAAATCAACCAGCGGTGAAATTGGTCTCATTCCACAATAAAATAGTCTTATCTTCATATTCATAGATGTTTCAAGCTTCTTTACTCCATCTATTTTCAAGCCTGAATATCTGAGGCATTTCTCAGTATCCTCAACAGAAATATCAAGTTTTGCTCTATTTTCTGCCCCCTGAAGTTCATCAACCTGCATCGGCTTTAATTCTCTACCATATATAGCTGCAATTTCACGTGCAATACCATAGTGCCCCCAGAGGTCAGGTCTGTTTGTAAGTGATTTGTTGTCTATTTCAACAATTACGTCATCTATATCCAATATGGATTTGATATCAGTACCGGAAGCATAATCTCCATCCAATATTAAAAGTCCGCTGTGATCGTCGCTTATTCCGAGCTCCTTTGCCGAACATAGCATACCGAAGCTTTCAACCCCAACCAGCTTAACTTTTCCAAGCTTAGGCATGTTCTTTACAGAACCGCCTATCATTGCCAGCGGAACCAGAATCCCTTCTTTTACATTGGGAGCACCACAAACAATCTGAAGAACTCCGCTTCCGGAATCAACCTGGGTAATTTTCAGTTTCTTTGACTCAGGATGTGGAACAACACTGAGAACCTTACCAACTACAACATTCTGTATATCCTGACCTACAAATTCCACCTCTTCTACTTCAGCAGTAGACATTGTAAATCTGTACCACAGTTCCTTTATATCAATACCGTCTAAATCCACATAATCTTTTAACCAATTTAATGAAATCTTCAATTTTGTTCTCCTCCTATCTCACTGAAAATTGCTCCATAGCTCTCAAATCGCCTGAGTTGAGAACACGGATGTCACTTATTCCATATTTCATCATTGCAAGTCTTGTAAGACCTACACCAAAAGCAAAGCCTGTATACTCTTCAGGGTCTATTCCGCCGGCACGCAGAACATTCGGATGAACCATTCCGCATGGAAGCAGCTCTATCCAACCTGAATGCTTACAGGTTGGGCAGCCTTTCCCCCCGCATATCATACAGTTCAAATCCAGTTCAAATCCCGGTTCAACAAATGGGAAAAAGCCCGGTCTTAGTCTAACCTTAACATCTCTGTGGAATACTTCCGATAAAAGAAGCTTCATTACATATATTAAGTTCGCAATAGATACATTTTTATCTATCATCATACCTTCAAGCTGAAAGAATGTATTTTCATGAGATGCATCAGTGCTTTCATTTCTAAAGCATCTGCCCGGAGCAATAACCTTTAATGGAGCCCCGTATTTTTGCATGGCTCTTACCTGGCAAGGAGAAGTGTGTGTACGAAGCAATGATCCGTTTTCAAGCCAATAGGTATCCTGCATGTCTCTTGCAGGGTGATTTTTAGGTATATTTAAAGCCTCAAAGTTAAAGAACTCTTCTTCTGCCTCGGGTCCGTCAACTATATTAAAGCCCATTCCTGTAAATATTTTTTCTACTTCCTTTTGAACAATAGTAATCGGGTGCAAAGAACCAACTTTGTATTGTGTGCCTGGAAGTGAAATATCAAAATCGGCCCCCTTGCTCAAAGACTTCTTTACATCACTTACACTTAGCTCTTTAAATTTAGCCTCTAAAAACTCAGTAAGCTCATTTTTTAATTCATTAGCCTCCTGGCCGAATTGCTTTCTTTCCTCAATAGCCATGTCCTTAAGGCCCTTGAGCATTTCTGTCAATTCACCTTTTTTGCCGAGAAGTTTAACTCTCAGTTCTTCAACTTCGTTGCTGCTGGCAGCTTCTTTAATTTTGTCGATAGCAGCTTCTCTCAATTTGCTAATTTTTTTAATCACGTCTATTTTCTCCTTTCATTGTTTACTGCTTCGTTGATTTCGTTACAAATAAAAAACCTCCATCCCAACAAAGGGACGAAGGCATTCTTCGCGGTACCACCCAGATTTTTCAGTATAATTGTTTTCCAAAATACTTATCTCTTTGTAATGTAACGGTTTTAACCGGTGGCTCCTACATTTTTTGTTCAGAGTCACAGCTTCGGAGGGAACTTTGGCAAGCAGTCTGATAAAGGTACTTGCAGCCGATGATACCTTCTCTCTTAAACATCCTGTTCTCGCTTACTTTTCTCCATCATTGCTTTTAATGGTATTTATTATCTGTTAGTTATTATAACAATATAGATTAAAACACGCAAGGAGGAGTTTTTAATAAATTGCTAGCTTATTTTAAAGGTCTACAATTTTCCCTGTTTTAATTGCATCATCCGCCAAAACAGCAATCTTAAATGAATCAAAAACCTCATCTATGGAAGGTACTGCTTCAACCTCATTCTCAATCATACTTATCAGATGCTGTAGTTGTTCCCATGTGGGTTTCCTATTGGAATCAATGTTTATAATTTTATATTCATTTTCAGGATAACAGTAATACTCAACCAAATCTCCTTCTTCTTTATTTGTAACCCTATCTCTACAGTATGTAATCTTGATTCTGCCTTTTGGCCCTATAAACTCTTTCACATTTTCTGCTGAAATTGTATTTCCCCATCCAGCTTCGTAATAAGCTACCGAATTATTTTCCATTTTCATACATAGCATACCGTAGTTATATTTGTCTTCAGGAATATCCGGTTCTGTCCGTGCAGATATTCCCGAAACACTGATTATTTTTGATTTTGTGAACCATTGTACTATATCCAGATAATGTACACCGCAATCAATAATAGGTGATGTATCTTTTATTAACTCAAGATATCTGCCCCAATCCTTTGTATGATGATTTTGTACCATTCTTATAACAAGCGGATTTCCTATTAATCCACTATGAATCATCTCAGCAACTTTATTATAGGTCTTATTATGTCTTAAAATGTGCCCTATTAGCACCTTTGACCCGGCTTCTTTCACAAGCTTTACAAATTCTTCTGCGTCCGATATATTGGTGGTCATCGGTTTTTCACACAGTACATGCTTATTGTATTTTAAACAATCTCTAAGTATCTGGAGATGGGTTGAAGGGTATGTTGTCACTATAAAAATATCTGCGGAGGAATCCTTAAGATAATCTTTATAATCTATGCCCCATGATAGTGCACCATACTTCTTCATAAAGCTTTGTGCCTTTTCCTGATCTAAGTCTACAACCCCTCTTATTTCAATATTTTCTCTATAATAAATTTCATTCAAATGGGCTGCCCCCATTTGTCCGCAGCCCACTAATACTATTCCATATTTTCTATTCATATATTTTCATCGCCTAACCTGTAATTTTGATTACATTTTATCAATTTATACTAAGTATGTATTTGTCACCGCTTGATTTGCAGGTGTTCATTTCTTGATTTTCTTAATGCTTATCTCCTTTACATATGGACTGGTACTCTGTAGGTGATATACCAAATTTTTTCCTAAAGGCTTTACTAAAGGAATGTATTGATTGATATTGGAGATTTTCTGCTATTTCTGTTACACTTAGTTCAGTATTTTTAAGCCAATCAATTGCCTTATCAAAGCGTTTTTTATTATAGTATTCCTGAATACTAAAACCTGTTTCATTCGAGAATATTCTCGAAAGATGAGGGTAGCTGTATCCTAAGATATCCGCTATCTGGGACAAATCCTTTATCTTATGCAAATTTGAATCAATATAATTTACAATTTCATATACAACTTTATTTGACTTATCAAAGTTATTATTCTGTGAGTACTCTTTCTCCCAACTCTCAAAGAAACATCTATAGGCTAGTATAACAATCTGATTTAGATATGTCCTTATCATTACACTTGAATAATTATTGGGATTAATAAGTTCGTTAAATATGTTTACAAAAGGTGTCTGAATATCAAACTTATCCTGAAAGACAGGTTTTTTTATCTGGTCAAACATTTTTTTTATATGGTTAAAAGAATTTTGATCCTCTGTAATTTCTGCAAAGTTAAAGCCTATATAAAAGTATCTAAAAGGGTCTATAGAATCAGCTTTTCCATTATGTATTTCCTCCGGAAGACTTAGATATATATCTCCCTTCTTTACAGAGTGTTCATTTTTGTCACTACAATAAACCCCCTTTCCAGAAACAATGTAGCTTATTTCGTAGCAATATTGCTTATGTGGACCTATTTCATAACCGCCCTCGCAGCTTAAGTCGCCAATCTGGTACAAAATCAATGACTCATATAACTGAGGGTTATCTGTATACACATTGTCAAAATGGAATTTTATATTATTTTTATGAATAATCTTGTCCATAAGCAAGACATACCCCCCAATTTTTATTTTTAGTTATTCTTAAGAGCTTTACTCAGGCTATAAATAACAGGTATTGCTAATATTCCGCCAATCATCGCTGTTATCAGCTGAGGCCAACTGAAAAGTGCTATTAGTTTTGTTGCAAACTTTGGAAAATCAAATATTTGCAGAAAGACTCTTATTGCAAAGAACAAGAACCCGAATTTCAAAACTGCTGCAGCACCGATCGCCGCATACTTGTTCTTATTATATAAAAAGTAGAAGGCGATTACTAAAATTACATTAGCAACAGCAATAACAGGTGTAAACGGAAGCAAAGCAGTTGCTACAGGTGCATGGTTGTTAATCAAAGAGAAAAAAGGCGATAGTATCGCAAGGGTTAATCCACTTCCTAAGCCTACATTAATGGCTGCTACCAGTAAAATCATATTTACCAGCGGCCCTACAACGAAATTATTATTCGGAATACTCCTCCCAGCAATCTGAACAACCACTAAAAGCGCTAATAGCAGCGCAGTTCTAACTATTAATCTTAACTTTTTATTATTCATATTTAAACCCCCATAAACAGTTTCATTACATTTAACTATCATTAAAGCCGTTAAATTCATTGTAATTTAGGGGTCTGTTAATGTCAATAAAATGCTTATTTTTTCTATAAATACCTATATCCCCTGTCTACTATAACTTATGCGTTTCAAATTTTATTCACCAACCAAGCCATCCCCATCTCGATCATCCATATATTGATACAACCAGTGGTCCTTTGTAATTGGCATCTTATACCCGGCTGCTTTAGCTTCAGCTATTGACACCTTGCCATTGTGATTCTTATCTACAGCATCAAGGTTATGTTCCTTATCCGCAGCTGACGGTTTGGTCGAAGCTTTTGGCGTTGCCTCTGATTTGTTGTTCAAAGACTTATTTACTTCATCAGGATTTACATTGTCAAAATCCTCTATGATAACATTCCCATTTATAGTATAGGTGTAATGATAATGGCTCGGAATCTGAGTTTTGGTGTTAGGATAGGTTATGATAGCCTCGAAACCTGTGCAGCCACCTGCGTCACGTATGACCTTTTCCATATAGGCTTGGTCACCATAACGATTCATCGTACTGTCCTGGGGCGTAATATTATATGCATTGGATACTCCACCGAGAGAGTCCGCAATGACGTGCCCCTGGTCCAAGTCTTCCCTCTCCGTTCCTGGAACCTTGGCTTCATCTTCATAGTAGCGACCATCAGTCGTTACAGGCTCTTTGGTATCATCTTGTAGAACGATTTGTTTAGCAGTCACTCTAATCAGTTGACTGTACTCATTCGTATAGGCCCAGTATTCTCTGCTCCCGAATCCTATATCAACTACAACCAACGGCCTTCTTGTTCCACTCAGATCTCCCCCATCCACTTCAATTTTCTTATACTTACCGTCAGTAGGAGCCAATTCAGTCGGAAGGCTTTGAGTTGTATCCTTGCCCGGCAATTTCGTTTGATTTGCACTGGGAGATGCGGATTCAAGAGAAGCACTATTTTCGGCAAAGGTTGAATCTGCTTGATTCAGTTCTGGAGGGTTCTTTGCTGAACAGCCTGTCAGTAAAGCTATTACTATGAAATATGCAATTATATATTTTTTCATTATTAATCTCCTTGAGGTTTTTTCTAAGCTGGAGCAAATA
>CAYQCA010000028.1:25359-27519 GCA_964415835.1 uncultured Clostridium sp.
ATAACTTCTTCCTTCACTATCTTTTTCTTATACTTTATTAATTTTATGCAATAAAAATGCACATTGTTATTTGATGTGCATTATCAAAGGCTAAATAAAATAGCGGCAGGATGTCATCAATCCTGCCGCTGTTGTCATATTTAAAATTTAATTGTAGTATGAAAAAACCATACGACCAACTCTTAAGGCGATAGTCTTTGACCAAATCCATTTATTAGTAGTACTGTCATCAAAATAATACAATGCACCATTGGTTGGATCGTTTCCATTAAGTGCTTCCAGCGCAGCCCGCTTTGAATCAGCTGTCGCTGGCTTGTTTATCCAGCCGTTTTCAACCGGTGTGAATTGATAATAGCCGCCATCTATTTGATAGATTACACTGCTGACTGTGTTAGGAAAACGAGAATCCTTCACTCTGTTTACTATCACTGCTCCCACTGCGACCTTTGCTTGATAAGGTTCACCTGCAGCTTCGGCATTTATAAGCCTTGCAAGTAAATCCAGTTCACTTGCGGAATAGGAAATCACCGGTTGTGAAGAAGAAGTGCTTCCTGTGCTGTTTCCGGTATTACTGCTTGCGCTTCCACCGTTTGTAGTAGGCAATATCAAAGTCTGGCCCGGATAAATCATATCATCCCATTTATTATTCGCTTTTCTCAAGGATGAAAGTGAAAATCCATATCTTTTCGAAATAAGATAAAGCGTATCACCGCTTTTTACAGTGTAGTCCGTTCCCGGAACTTGTAATTTCTGGCCAGGATATATTACATCACCTGACAGCTTGTTATCTGACTTGATTTTTGATGTGCTTGTGTTAAATATTTTGCTAATTTTGTATATACTGTCATTTTTCACCACTGTATAAGCGCTTGCAAAAGCAGGAATTGTCAACGTCAAAGACAAGACAACAGTAGCTAGAAAGACAGCTGTCTTTTTAGAAAAATACATTTTATCCCCCTTATAAGCCTTCGAGGTTAGTTGACGGGTTAGGGTTAAGGTACCCCGCTCAATGAATGAGCTTCACCCCAAGTATTTCATCCCCCGTACTCTTTATGAGATTCGGCTTTGTCTGTTATTTTTTTAGAGATGTCAGACCCTATGTCACCTCAATGTATTATCAAATACATTGTTATTTTAACAATATTATGTCAACTATTCCACCTGTAATAATTGCCAGTATAATTGTAGTTTGCTATTATTAGTATTTGGTTTGGTGTATAATAATTTTAGGATTATCAGAATGTGAGGTATATGTAATGAAACTTTATATGCGCCAGAAGGTTTTCTCATGGGTAGACCGGTTCACAGTAAAGGATGAAACCGGAAGCGACAAATATATCGTTGAGGGCGAGCTTTTCTCCTGGGGGAAGAAACTCCATGTTAGTAATATGTATGGAACAGAAGTTGCTTTCATCCAGCAAAAGGTTTTCAGCTTTCTTCCGAGATTTTTCGTGTTTATAAACGGCAATCAGGTTGCCGAAATTGTTAAGGAGTTCACCTTTTTCCGACCAAAATACAGCATTGGGGGTCTGGGTTGGGAAGTCAACGGCAGCTTCATGGCTCATGATTATGAAATAACAAAGCAAGGCTGTTCTATCGTTACAATTCACAAAGAATGGATGACCTGGGGTGATTGCTATGAGCTCAACATAGCTAAGGAACAAGATGAGATTGTTGCTTTAGCGGTTGTACTTGCTATCGATTGTGTTATGGACAGTGCTTCAGCTGCAGGAAACGCCGGTAATTAAAAAATTTTTGAGGCTTGTAAGCCAAATGATGGCTTACAAGCCATCTTAGTAATATTCCCAACTACGGATACGCATTTTCATCTCCTCTATACCCAGAATCCCGTATGCAAAGCCTTTCTTAACCAGCTCCTCCGGTAAGAATTCATCATACTTTTCAAACAATGGAACCTCGCCTTTATATATCAGCTCCATTGGGTCAAGAGGCTGTTTTTCCATGGTACTGAGAACCTTGAAAAAATCTTCTCTGGTTGCTTTCATTTTGAACTGTATAAAATATGGTCTTGAGGAATCAAGGGCAGTTATACCCAGGTGAGGTGCGCATTTGAGCTTGATAAATCTCTCCAGAGCCAAAAATGCGTATGTTCAAAGCCATGGAAACAAACACCACATATCACCGCCAAGACATATGAGT
>CAYQCA010000029.1:0-17460 GCA_964415835.1 uncultured Clostridium sp.
GAATTAAGATACCCAATCCTAATAATAGCATAGAGGGTTTTGTTAAAATGATTATCCCAGAATGGTTGCGAGAATATAAATCCGGTTAAATAAAAATCCCAAAAACATAATATGTTTTTGGGATTTTGGAATTTGTTTCGAAGATACAAAATATTATCTCTTTGAGAACTGTGATGCCTTTCTTGCTTTTTTGAGACCGTATTTCTTTCTTTCCTTCATTCTTGGGTCTCTTGTTAAGAAGCCTGCTTTTTTGAGAGCTGGTCTTAACTCTTCATCAGCCTTTAAAAGAGCTCTTGAAATACCATGTCTTATTGCACCTGCTTGACCGGTGAAACCTCCACCGATTACTGTGCATATTACATCAAACTTTGAAAGAGTATCAGTGAGAGTTAATGGTTGCTTAACTATAACTTTCATTGTCTCTAATCCAAAGTACTCATCCAATGATCTATCATTTATAAGAATCTTGCCTTCTCCAGGAACAAGTCTTACTCTTGCGATTGATTTCTTTCTACGTCCTGTACCATAGTAGTATACCTTAGCCATTATTTTATCCTCCCCTCCATTAAATGTCCAAATCAAGTACTTCAGGTTTTTGTGCCTGATGGTCATGTTCAGCTCCAGCATAAACTTTGAGCTTTCTGTACATTTGTCTTCCAAGACTGTTCTTTGGAAGCATTCCTTTAACAGCTACTTCAATAGCTCTTTCAGGATGTTTTTCCATCAAGTGTTTGTACTTGATTTCCTTCAATCCGCCTGGATGAAGAGAGTGTCTTCTGTAAAGTTTCTGATCAAGCTTCTTGCCTGTCAAAACTACCTTTTCAGCATTCAGTACTATTACATGATCGCCGGTATCAACATGTGGTGTGAAAATCGGCTTATTTTTTCCTCTTAAAATGCTAGCAACTTCACTTGCTAATCTTCCAAGCGGCTTGCCTTCTGCATCAATAATGTACCATTTTCTTTCAACTTCTTGCGGCTTTGCCATGAAAGTTTTCATTTCTTAATACAACCTCCTTAAAAATCTATAACCTTTTTATGTTTATCAGTTAATTTTTCATCAAAAGTAACCGTTTATGTCTTGTGAAATATAGTCACTTAATATTTCACATAACTTTGGACACTTAAACATTTTAATATAGACATAACACTCTGTCAAGTACAAATTACGAATATTTTAATTTATCTCTTATTATCTCTCTTATTATCTCGATATATGTCCTAATCTCTTATATAATCGTTCGCCATTTCAGTTTTTTCAGAAGTATAGGAGTAATAGGAGTCTAGGAGTACAGAAGCGGGAAAGCCGATTACGTCGGCTGGAATTGATGAAAGCGGAATTTAGAATTTTAGAATAGAAACCTCGGCAGAGCCGAAGCTTCCTTCATTCTGTACTCCTGCGTTCTATACTCCTGTATTCTAATAAAATATTTCCATCAGATACAATCCTTGTGCAGGTGCCGTTTTCCCGGCTTTAGTCCGATCCCGGCTTTCAATTATCTCTGGTATCTGATTTGCTGGTATCTTCCCCATTCCAACATATATTAATGTCCCGGCTATAATTCTAACCATATTGTATAGAAAACCATTTCCGGAAACGTCAATAGAAATCAGACCATTTTCATTTTTATAAACATCCATATTATATATCTCTCTGATTGTGCTGCGGACTTGCCCTCCTGTGGCCTGAAAGGCCTCAAAATCATGCTGGCCTATAAAATATTGAGCTGCCGCCTGCATGTCATCCAGATTTAGCTCAGGCCTTACATGACAGGCTTTATTTCTCATAATAGCGGAATGGTGAGCAGCATTATAAATCAGATATCTATATTTTTTACCTTTTGAAGAATAGCGGGAGTGAAAATCCTCTCTTACCTCTTCTGATTTTCGGACTACAATATCTTCAGGAAGCAAGTTGTTAATAGCGTATGAAAATTTGTCTCCCGGGATATTTGAGCAGGTTAAGAAATGAGCAACCTGCCCATATGCATGGACGCCTACATCTGTACGGCTGCAGCCGGTAATTCCGATTTGATCTCCTAGTAATTTTGATAGAGCCTTTTCAATGGTCTCCTGAACCGTAACAGCATTTTTCTGTATCTGCCACCCATGATAACCTGTTCCATCATATTCAATAGTAAGCCTGATATTTCTAATTTTACTGTCCATTTACCCTCCAAAGCTTAGGAACAGTTAAATAATAACGTCCAATTTTTGCAGTGACTCCTAAAAAGCTAAATACTGCATTACCAAAACCCAAGCCATAAAAATAACTGTAATTGAAACAACAATGAAGTCAAATTTCGTGTATTTAAGCTGTTTCATCCTGGTTCTTCCTTCACTTCCCCTGTAACACCTTGCCTCCATTGCTGTTGCCAACTCATCAGCTCTTCTGAAAGCACTGATAAATAAAGGTATTAAAACAGGAATAAAACTTTTTGCTCTCTCAACAAGATTACCGGAGTCAAAATCTGCACCTCTGGAAGATTGGGCTTTTATTATTTTATCAGTCTCTTCAAGCAGCGTTGGAATAAACCTAAGTGCAATTGTCATCATCATAGCTATTTCATGAACCGGGACCTTTACACGTTTAAGCGGTCCTAAAAGCTTTTCAATCCCATCCGTAAGAGCAATCGGAGTGGTTGTATATGTCAGCATGCTTGCAATGATTATTAGAAGGAATAGCCTTATGGCCATTTTAATAGCTACATTAATGCCTTCATAAGTTATTGTTAAAAAGCCAAAACTATAAACCGGATTTCCGCTTATTGTAAACATATTAATAACACCTGCAAAAATAACTATAAATAAAACAGGCTTTAATCCTTTTAAAACAAATTTAACTGGAATATTTGAAGTCACTACAGTAAGTGCAGTAAACAAAGTAAGCAGCAGATATCCCCAATAAGTATTTATTAAAAATATAAATATCATCATTACAAATGTAAGAATAATCTTGGTACGCGGATCTGATTTGTGTAAAAGCGAATCTCCGGGTACATACTGCCCAATAGTAATATCCTTAATCATTATTTATCCCTTCCCGTTAACCGTGTTTTGAGCTTTCAGGTGCCTAATAACCTCTTTAACAGCATCGTTCACAGTAAAAATATTATCATTCAAATCAGGAAAAATGGTCTTTAATTTTTTCATTAAATAAGTAATTTGTGGCGCTGAAAGGCCTATTTTTTCAAGGTCTTCAGGTTGGGTATATACTTCATTTGAGGTCTTATCCATAAAAACAGTTCCCTTGTTCATTACTATTACCCTGTCCGCCAGCTTGGCTATGTCTTCCATGCTATGCGAAACAAGAATAATGGTCATATTGTAATCTTTATGAAGCTTTTTAATATATCCGAAAATCTCATCTCTTCCCCTCGGGTCAAGCCCTGCTGTAGGCTCATCCAGAACCAATATTTTTGGCATCATTGCTACAACACCTGCTATGGCAACTCTGCGTTTTTGCCCGCCGGAGAGCTCAAAGGGTGATTTATCAAGGATAATATCATCAAGTCCCACAGACTGAAGCGAAGACTTAACCCTGTTTTCTATTTCCTGCTCAGAAAGCTTCTGTTTTATCAACCCAAATGAAATATCCTTTTTTACTGTATCTTCGAATAACTGATGTTCAGGATATTGAAAAACGATTCCTACCTGACGTCTTAATTCTTTGAGATCCTTTAAAGAAGTATTTATATCATTTATTATTACACGGCCTTTTGTCGGCTTTAAAATTCCATTAAGATGTTGAATCAACGTAGATTTACCTGAACCGGTATGTCCTATTATTCCCACAAATTCACCATCATTTATTTCAATATTTATATCATGTAGCGCATTCTTTTCGAATGGCCCACCACTCATATAAGTATAGAATAAATTTTCTATTTTAATTGACATATTTTACTCCCTATACTTTTAAACTCGAAATTATATGTATTAGCATAAACATAATTATAGAATTCTATTTAAATAATTGTCAACTTATAATATCATAATATTACTTACAATCATATTTGGAGGTTATTTTGAAATGACCCAACATTATTTTACCGAAAATCCGGACTCCGAGATAAAGGAGAAAAGCTTTTCTGAGAACATTAGCGGTTCACAATTGAATTTTATATCAGTTAGCGGTGTTTTTTCTTTTGAAACCAAGATAGACAGAGCGTCATTAAATCTAATTAAAAATTTTACACCCGGTGGGTCTACTGTCCTTGATGTCGGCTGCGGCTATGGGGCAATTGGGCTTTTTGTAAAAGCTTTATTTTATGAACAAAAAATTACAATGGTTGATGTTAACAACAGGGCTTTGGATTATGCCCGAAAAAATGCTTCAATAAACAATCTTGAAGTAGAAATATTAAACAGTAATTTATATGGTTCTTTATCAGAAAGAGTATTTGATGACATTATATCAAATCCTCCTATAGCAGCAGGTAAAGAACTTAACAGGCAACTGATTACAGAAGCATATGAACACTTATCCGAAAATGGTTCCCTATGGCTTGTTGCATTTCACAACAAAGGTGGTTCCACATTAAAAGGTATAATGGAAAATGTCTTCGGAAATGTATCAGATATAGATAAAAGTGGCGGAATCAGAGTATACAAATCAACCAGAAAAAAATAGCAAGCTAATTTTTTTAAACATGATGAATAGAGTTCGGGTTTGATTTAGAACTCTTTTATCATGCTAAAGGCTTCCTCAACGGTTAATGGCAGCTTATCTACTTTAAAGCCTGACTTTTTTAGTGAATACATAAATTCTGTTACCTGTGGCACATCCAATCCTAAACTTTTAACCTTTTCAACATTGCTGAAAACCTCCTGTGGGGTACCATCCAATACAATCTTTCCGTTGTCTATTATTATAAGCCGATTTGCTATTGCAGCCTCATCCATATGGTGTGTAATATGAATAATTGTAATATTTTCACTCTTATTTAACTCTTTCAGGACACTTATAACTTCTTTTCGACCAACAGGATCCAGCATTGATGTAGCTTCATCCAATATTATGCACTCCGGTTTCATTGCCAGTATGCCTGCAATAGCAACTCTCTGTTTCTGGCCTCCTGACAAAAGGTGCGGTGCATTCATTTTTAGGTTATCTATTCCAACTTTTTTTAGAGCTTCATCAACTCTTGTCTTTATTTCGTCGGGAGCAACGCCAAGATTCTCAGGCCCGAAAGCTACATCTTCCTCAACGGTTGTTGCGATAATTTGATTATCAGGGTTTTGAAAAACCATTCCCGCAGTGCTTCTGATTTTCCATACATTATCCTCATCTGATGTAGGCTTTCCCTGAACAAGTACAATACCTTTCTGAGGAATTAAAAGTGCATTTAAAAGTCTGGAGAAAGTTGATTTACCTGAGCCATTACGCCCTAGAATGACAACAAAATCACCCTTTTTAATATCAATATCAACGTTCTTCAGTGCTTCAATATCAACACCGTCTTCTTCGTATGCTGCATATGAGAAGCTAACATCCTTAACTTCAAAAATATTGCCCACTTTTCTCCTCCTAAAAACATATAGCGCTTTTTCGTTCTTTAACTTCTGTTCTCTAGTAAAATAGGGATTAAGCTAAGAAATAAACTGTCTATTACTTAGGCTCAATCCCCATAATGTAATTCAAATTGTTGTTCCTTAATCGGATTAAATTAACTATGAATTATACTAACTCAAGTATAACCATTTCCGCAGCATCGCCTCTTCTTGGTCCAAGCTTGTAAATTCTAGTATATCCACCATTTTTGCCCTTGTATTTTGGAGCAATTTCATCAAAAAGCTTATCAGTGATGTTAATGTTATTACCATCAGCAGTTGTTGGTCTATATACCCAATTCATTATAAGTCTTCTTGCATGAAGTCTTGATGGATTATCTACAGCAACCATATCTGTCTTCGATTCTCTGTCGATAACAAGATATTTGTTACCATTCTTTGAAGTTTTGGAATCAGTTAATTTTTTGCCTTTGGCATCAACTTTAGCTGCGCTGATTTTTACTTGTTTTGAAGTAAAGTTATCTGCTTCCTTAATCGCTAAAGTGATAAGTTTTTCTGCAATATTTTTAACTTCCTTAGCTCTCGCTTCAGTAGTTTCAATTCTACCACTAACAAATAAAGCTGTAGTAAGATTCTTTAAAATAGCCTTTCTTTGGTCGGTCGCACGTCCCAACTTTCTTTGAGCTGGCATTACCTATCCCTCCTTACTTTGTATTTTACAATAAAACACGTTATTTTTAGATTAATATTATAATAAAATCAATTACTCTTCACTTGGTGCTAATAAAAGACCAAGCGCCTGAAGCTTCTGAAGAACCTCTTCAAGAGATTTTCTACCAAGATTTCTTACCTTCATCATATCCTCTTCGGTTTTGTTGGTAAGATCTTCAACTGTATTTATTCCGGCTCTCTTAAGACAATTATAGGATCTAACTGACAAGTCCAATTCCTCAATAGTCATTTCAAGAACTTTCTCTTTTTTAGTTTCTTCTTTTTCTACCATTATTTCTGTATGTTTAGCTTGATCAGACAAGTCTACAAACAAATTCAAATGTTCACTAAGAATCTTTGCACCAAGGCTTATTGCCTCATCAGGATTTATACTTCCATCTGTCCAAACTTCTAAAGTCAACTTATCATAATCTGTAATCTGTCCAACACGGGTATTTTCAACTGTGTAGTTTACCTTCTTGACCGGAGTATAAATAGAGTCAACTGGGATTACACCGATAGGCTGTCCCGGCTGCTTGTTCTTCTCCGCAGAAACATAACCTCTACCCTTGCTAATTACTAATTCCATGTAGAATCTGTGGTCTCCGTTTAGAGTTGCAATATGGAGATCCGGATTTAAAATCTCAACGTCCTGATCAGCGATAATATCACCTGCAGTTATTGGTCCTTCACCATTTGCATCAATATAAATAACCTTTGATCCTTCACCATGCATCAATAGAGAAAGGTGTTTAATATTAAGTATTATCTCTGTTACATCTTCAACAACACCAGGAACTGTGGAGAATTCATGTAATACTCCATCAATCTTTATTGAATTAACAGCTGCCCCAGGTAATGAAGAAAGTAATATTCTTCTTAATGAATTACCAAGAGTAATACCATAGCCTCTCTCTAAAGGCTCAATTATAAATTTGCCATAAGTGTTATCATCACTATTGGCTACACATTCAATTCTAGGCTTTTCTATTTCTATCACCAAGAACCCTCCCTTAACAACTTTTTATTTTTTGAGGGCAACCGATTCTAAACAAATATTATCATAGAGAATTACTATCAATAATAATTCCTTCAGTTGCATCCAAGTCGTATATATATAATTACTATTACTTGGAGTACAACTCTACAATTAAATGCTCTTTAATTGGTAAATCAATGTCTTCTCTTGCAGGAAGAGCTGCAACTTTACCAGTAAAGTTTTCTGCATCAAACTCAAGCCATTTTGGAACAACTTTTGAACCAGTTATTTCAGCAACAGCTTTTGTTTTTGGTGAGCTTTTGCTCTTATCGCAGACTGATATAACATCTCCAACCTTCAATAGGTATGAAGGAATGTTTACTCTCTTACCGTTTACTGTAAAGTGACCATGAGTAACCAATTGTCTTGCCTCTGGTCTTGAAGTTCCAAGTCCCAGTCTGTAAACAACGTTATCAAGTCTTGTTTCGAGGATCTGTAACAGATTTTCACCTGTTATACCCTTACGTCTTGCTGCCATTTCAAAATATTCGCTAAACTGGCTTTCCAATATGCCATAATATCTTCTAACTTTTTGCTTTTCACGTAACTGTATGCCATATTCAGACATTTTCTTTCTTGCCTGACCATGTTGTCCAGGAGCATACGCTCTTCTTGATATAGAACATTTATCAGTATAGCATCTTTCACCCTTCAGGAAGAGCTTTTCGCCTTCTCTACGACAGAGTCTGCAAGATGCGTCAGTATATCTTGCCATCTAATTTTACACCTCCATATTAATAATCAATTATACTCTTCTACGCTTAGGTGGTCTGCAGCCGTTATGAGGAATTGGTGTAACATCCTTTATAAGGCTAACTTCCAGGCCAGCAGCCTGTAACGCTCTTATAGCTGCTTCTCTACCTGCTCCAGGTCCTTTTACGTATACTTCAACAGTTTTCAATCCATGTTCCATTGCAGCTTTTGCAGCAGTCTCAGCTGCCATCTGAGCAGCAAATGGAGTGCTCTTTCTTGAGCCTCTGAAACCAAGTCCGCCTGCACTTGCCCATGATAGTGCATTACCGGCAGTATCTGTCAAGGTAACAATTGTATTATTAAAAGATGAACGGATATGAGCAGCTCCACGTTCAATGTTTTTACGTTCTCTTCTTTTTCTGGTTGTCCTTTTAGCACCAGTAGTCTTTGTTGCCATCTGTTCGCAAACCTCCTTTAACTATTTCTTTTTACCCATAACGGTCTTTGAAGGACCTTTTCTTGTCCTTGCGTTAGTCTTTGTACGCTGACCTCTTACAGGAAGACCCATCCTATGTCTTCTTCCTCTATAGCATCCAATTTCAATAAGTCTTTTGATATTCAATGCTATTTCTCTTCTAAGGTCACCTTCAACCTTATATTCTTTGTCAAGTACTTCTCTGAGTTTGCTGATTTCATCGTCAGTCAAGTCTCTTACTCTAGTATCCGGGTTAACGCCAGTCTTAACGAGAATTTCGTTTGACTTAGCTCTACCGATACCATAAATATAAGTGAGACCAATTTCTACCCTTTTTTCTCTGGGCAAATCAACTCCGGCAATACGTGCCATACTTATCTTACACCTCCAATTAAATTCATGTATCACCTAATTTGTGATACTACTAATAATTCTCCACCGATAAAGACACATGATGTAATTATAGCCATTCCCCTGGCATCCTTGTCTACCGATATCGTCAAATATTTAAAATATCAGCAAGAAAAACAGTGAATTGGGAGGATCCGCTGTTCAGCCGCTTCTTGATGAAATTTTACGAAGTTAAAAAATTGCTCATTTTGGGCCCGAAATATTAGCCCTGCTTCTGTTTGTGTTTTGGATTTTCGCAGATAATCATAACTCTGCCTTTTCTTCTAATAATCTTGCACTTTTCACATATAGTTTTAACTGATGGTTTTACTTTCATTGTAGTAACCTCCTTATAGTATGGAAACACTAAAAAATAATTTGCATAATTTAATTGGTACTTTTTATATTAATAATACCTCTTAGAATTATAGTAATAATAAATGAGGTATATATTATTTTGCTCTCCAAGTAATTCTACCTCTGGTGAGATCGTATGGTGATAATTCAAGGGTTACCTTATCTCCGGGAAGAATTCTTATAAAATTCATCCTGAGCTTACCTGATATATGAGCAAGAACTTTATGTCCATTTTCAAGCTCAACCTGAAACATTGCATTTGGTAATGACTCGATAACGGTACCTTCAACCTCTATAACATCGTCTTTTGCCAAACTAACACCTCCTCCAAAGGATAAAATAGACTATAAATCTATATTAATTTAAAATAATCTTCTATTTATTATCTGCTGCGTCTTCTCTTAGATCGGCAAGCGCCTTTCTAATTTCTGCATTAGTCAGCTTAAATTCAGCAGACAACTTTTGTGCTATGTTATCCATAATAACTTTAGTAACAACCAAGTGTTTTACTTTCTTTTTCTTTGGATTTTCCAGTCTTCTGAGATCTCCATCACTAATATACACATAATTAGCATCTACAATCTTAGTTACTAAAAAAATCTTTCCTTCGTCTCGCCCTGCTTTCGAGTAAACAACCTGTCCCAGGACTACATTCAAACTTAGTCACCTCAACTGTTCACAAGCTTCAAGAAAGCCTAAAATACCTTTTGTTGTGCCAAGATAGCGATGTATACACAAGATGATAACTTGGCACGAGTTAAACCAAGTATAAATTATACAGGAAAACTCAAATAATAACAATACATTTCTTAAAATTCTTGCATTAAAATTTTGTCAAAATCATAGGTCCGTTCTCAGTAATTGCTACACTGTTTTCATAGTGAGCTGACAGTGAACCATCCATTGTAACTACAGTCCAGTTATTGTCCAAAACTTTGACCTCATAACCACCTGCATTTATCATAGGTTCGACAGCTATCGTCATTCCATTATCCAGTCTGGGACCTCTTCGTCTTGTTACGAAGTTTGGTATCTCAGGCAGTTCATGCATTTCTTTTCCAATACCATGCCCTACAAAATCTCTTACAACTGAAAGACCTTTGCTTTCGGCATGTATCTGAATCGCTTCAGAAATATCTCTGATATGCTTACCAATTACCATCTGCTTTAGTCCCTCATAAAAACTTTGACGAGTTTCATCGATTAATCTCCTGGCTTCTTCAGAAATATTACCGATTGCAAATGTTCTGGCAGCATCTGCATGATACCCGTTTAAATACACTCCAACATCTATGCTAATAATATCACCATCTTTTACCTGTTTTAAACCAGGTATCCCATGCACTACTTCATCATTTATTGATGCACATATACTACCTGAGAACGGTGGTACTCCTGGAATACCCGGATTATAGCCCTTAAAGGAAGGAATTGCATTTTTTTTAGTAATGTATTCTTCTGCGATTCTGTCTAGCTCCTGTGTAGTAACGCCGGGTACTGCATTCTTCTTCAATAGCAAAAGAGTTTCATATAATATCTCTCCGGCTTTTTTCATTTTATCAATTTCTGCCTGCGATTTGATAGTAAACAATTTATTAACCTCCACGCCAACTTTGGCACAAATAGTACAGAACGCATTGTGGAGGTATGCTATCAAATTATAGCTTTCTCCAAAGTCATTCGAGCTATCTCTCCAAAACTTTCATTACTCTAGCGGTAGTTTCTTTTACTTCATCAGCACCTTCTGCCACTTTGAGTTTACCTGCATTCATATAGTAGTTGATTAGCGGCTGAGTTTGTTTATGATATGTTTCAAGTCTATTTAATACAGTTTCAGCAGCATCATCTGATCTTTGGATAACTTGTGCATTACATACATCACATACTCCTTCTACCTTTGTGGGGTTGAATATTGTATGATATGTAGCACCGCATTTAGTACATACTCGTCTCCCAGACATTCTTTGTATTATATGGTCATCCTTTACATCTATTAAAAGAGCAACATCAAGGGAAATTTTCATTTCAGACAGAACTTTATCAAGATACTCAGCTTGTGGTATTGTTCTTGGGAATCCATCTAAGATAAATCCGTTCGCACAATCAGGATTAGTCAACCTGTCTTTAACAATATCTACAGTAAGCTCATCAGGAACAAGCTCACCCTTGTCTATATATTCTTTTGCTTTAATACCAAGCGGTGTGTTACCCTTAATATTTGCTCTGAAAATATCACCTGTGGAAATATGTGGGATATTAAACTGTTCAGATATAATTTTAGCTTGAGTTCCTTTACCAGCTCCCGGAGCTCCTAGTAGCACTATTCTCATAATTTTCACCTTCAGCTATATTGTAGTTTTTAAATAGTCATTATTATGCCAAATAGTCTTAATGATTATTGTATAAATGCATAACATTAAGTTTAGGGTCTATGACGTATCATAAACCCCAAACCTGTAATTGTAACTATTTATTCAGAGAATTCTTAAAGTTTATTCCAAGAATCCTTTATAATGTCTCATGAGCATCTGTGACTCAATCTGTCTTACAGTATCAAGTGCAACACCAACCAAGATCAAAACACTGGTACCTGCAAACCATACACCACTAACTTTGGTAATTGCTCCGATAATATACGGAAATATTGTTATAAGTGCAAGGAATAATGCACCAAACCATGTAATTCTGTTTAGTACCTTGGCAATGTAATCGGAAGTCGGCTTACCTGGTCTTATACCAGGGATAAAACCACCATTCTTTTTCATATTGTTTGCCAGCTCAATTGGATTGAACTGCACATATGTGTAGAAGAATGTAAATCCGACAATAAGTAATGCATATAATATAGCATATGACCAATGCTTTGGCCAATCATTCATAAATTGCACAAACTTACTGGTAGAATTAGGAGCTGCAAATGCAATAATAGTGGATGGCAGCATCATAATTGACATAGCAAAGATTATTGGAATAACACCAGCCCAGTTTACCTTTATAGGTAAATGAGTGCTCTGTCCCCCATAAACCTTTCTGCCAACAACTCTTTTAGCATATTGTACTGGTATACGACGTTCAGCCTGGTTAACCCAAACTACACAAGTAATAACTCCAACAAATACTACAAGTATTCCTAAAATGCTGAGTATACCTATAAAGTCTCCACCAAGTTTTCCTAATTTATAATTTTCTATTAGGTACATTGCTCCTCTTGGACCAGAAGAAACTATTCCGGCAAAGATTAGCATTGAGATACCATTACCAATACCATACTCAGTGATCTGTTCACCAAGCCACATTAAAAATGCAGTACCGGCAGTAAGTGTAAGTGTTACTGTAATGAAGGTTATAACGTTAAGTCCTGAAACTAAAGCACCTCTAAGACCAATGGTAATAGCTGTAGCCTGAACAAATGCCAATACAACTGTAGCATATCTTATCCATTGTCCAATTTTTTTTCTTCCTTCTTCGCCTTCCTTTGATAACTGTTCCAACTTTGGTATTGCTATCGTTAACAACTGCATTATAATTGATGCATTAATGTACGGTGTAATACTCATTGCGAATATTGTTGCGTTTTTAAATGCACCACCACCGATTACATCAATAAAATTAAACAGCTGTCCACCATTGTTAATGAGGTTAGCAAAATAAGTAGGATCAATTCCGGGTACCGGAATTTTTGAACCTAATCTAAATATTAGGAGCAGTCCTATTGTTATTAGTAATTTCTTCTTCAAATCAGGAATCTTCCAGGAATTCTTAAGTGTATCCAACATACCACTCACGTTATACCACCTCGACCTTTCCTCCCGCAGCTTCTATCTTTGCAGTAGCTGTCTTTGTAAATTTAGCCGCCTGAACTGTCAACTTTTTAGTTAACTCACCGTTACCTAAAATAGCTACTCCATCAATAATCTTTTTAGCAAGGCCAGATGATTTAAGAAGCTCTTCATTTACAACAGTACCATCTTCAAACATGTTCAATTCAGAAACGTTGACTTCAGTATACTTCTTTGCAAACTCGTAGTTATTAAATCCTCTCTTTGGCAATCTCATATAGAGAGGCATTTGACCACCTTCAAAACCAGGTCTAACACCGCCACCAGCACGTGCGTTTTGTCCTTTATGACCTTTTCCGGCAGTTTTACCATTACCAGTGCCTATACCTCTACCTTTTCTATTAGGTAGCTTTTTTGATCCAGGAGCAGGCTGTAATTCAAATAATTTCATTGACTACACCTCCCTTATATTTCTTCTACACAAACAAGATGTGAAACTTTTCTAATCATACCTCTAATTTGTGGGTTATCATTTTGCTCAACAGAAGTACCGATTTTACCTAAACCAAGAGCCTTAACAGTAGCAACTTGACTCGCAACGGCCTTATTCGTGCTCTTTTTTAGAGTTATCTTTAACTTTGCCATCAATGTCCCCCCTAACCCAGAATCTCTTCTGGAGTTTTTCCGCGAAGTCTAGCAACTTCTTCAGCAGTCTTTAACTGAGCAAGACCTTTAATTGTTGCATTAACCATATTGATTGGGTTGTTTGACCCTAATGACTTCGTTCTTATATCATGTATTCCAGCAAGTTCAAGTACGGCTCTTACAGGTCCGCCAGCGATAACACCGGTACCTTCTCCAGCCGGCTTTAACAATACTTTACCAGCACCAAACTCCCCTACAGCTTCATGTGGAATTGTTGTCTCAACAAGTGGAACCTTTATCAGGTTTTTCTTTGCATCCTCAATACCCTTACGGATAGCTTCGGGTATTTCAGCTGCCTTACCCATACCACTTCCAACATAACCATTTTCGTCTCCTACAACTACAAGAGCGCTAAAACGAAAATTTCTACCACCTTTAACAACCTTAGTTACACGTCCTATATTAACAACTTTTTCTTTTAGTTCACCTAAAGTGTTGGCATCAATTCGTTGCAATGCATTCCCCTCCTTCTCCTAGAAATCTAAGCCTGCTTCTCTAGCAGCGTCAGCAAGCTCTTTAACTCTTCCATGATAGATATAACCGCCTCTATCAAATACAACTTGCTTTATACCCTTTTCGATAGCTTTAGAAGCTATTAATTTTCCAACTTCTTTAGCTGCTTCCTTGTTACCACCGTTAGCAACTTTACCTTTTAATGCGGCATCAAGGGTTGAAGCGGATACAAGAGTATTACCGGTTGTATCATCAATAATCTGAACATAAATGTTATTTAAGCTTCTAAAAACATTCATTCTAGGACGTTCTGAAGTGCCGCTGATTTTTTTGCGTACTCTAACGTGCTTTCTAAGTCTAATTTCATTTCTATTAACTTTATTTATCATTTACTCTCATCTCCTTTCTACTTTTTACCCTTGCCACCAGTCTTACCTTCTTTACGTCTGATTACTTCAGTTTCGTATTTGATACCCTTACCCTTGTAAGGTTCAGGTGGTCTCTTTTCACGAATCTTTGCAGCAACCTCTCCAACAATCTGCTTGTCAATACCCTTAACAATTATTTTGTTAGGTGCAGGTACTTCAGTTGTAATTCCTTCAGGATCATCCATCTCAACAGGATGTGAATATCCCAATGTCAATACCAGCTTCTTACCTTGCTTTTGCGCTCTGTATCCAACACCGTTGATATCAAGAGCTTTCTGGTAACCGTTAGTTACTCCTTCAACCATATTGTTGATAAGTGTTCTGGTTAAGCCATGAAGTGCTTTGTGCATCTTCAAATCGGAAGGTCTTTCAACTAAAATTTGAGTACCTTCAACTTTAATAATCATATCCTTATGAAACTGCTTTGTCAAAGTTCCCTTTGATCCTTTTACAGTCAATACATTGTCACCAGCCAGTTTTACATCTACTCCACCTGGAATAGCTACTGGTAACTTTCCTATTCTTGACATTTCAAATACCTCCAGTTCTTAAAATTATGAGCGAGTGATCGCCCTTTTCAGACCTTTTATCAACCAGCCTTCATCCACGTGCCGCTACGGGCACGTAGTGATAAATAATGAAAAGCTGTTAGCTAATTACCAGACAAATGCTAATACTTCTCCGCCTACACCATTTTGTCTAGCTTTTTTATCAGTCATTATTCCCTTTGATGTTGAGATAATTGCTACTCCGAGTCCACCCAATACCTTAGGCAGTTCATCTTTACCAGCATATACTCTCAAACCAGGCTTGCTTATTCTCTTAATACCAGTTATAACGTTCTGCTTGTTTCCTGTGTACTTCAAGCTAACTCTTATAACTCCTTGCTTACCATCATTTATTTCTTCAAAATTCTTAATATATCCTTCTTCCAGCAATATATTTGCTATCGACCTCTTGAGGTTGGAAGCGGGTATATCAACTGATTCATGTTTAGCAGAACCTGCATTTCTTATTCTGGTTAACATATCAGCGATTGCATCAGTGATTTGCATATGTTTAACCTCCTTCCAAAGACTATTACCAGCTTGCTTTCTTAACGCCAGGTATTTGACCCTTGTACGCTAATTGTCTAAAGCACAAACGGCAAATTCCAAATTTTCTAATGTATGCATGTGGTCTTCCACAGATTTTACATCTATTGTATGCCCTAGTACTAAACTTGGGTGTACGCTGTTGCTTAATTATCATAGCTTTCTTTGCCATGCCTTCAATCCCTCCTTAGTTCTGGCTGAATGGCATACCAAGTAATTTCAAAAGCTCTCTAGCTTCTTCATCACTTTTAGCCGTAGTTACAAAACTAATATCCATTCCTCTCATTTTATCAATCTTATCGTATTCGACTTCTGGGAATATTAGTTGATCTTTTACTCCTAATGAGTAGTTACCTCTTCCATCAAATGAGTTGTTTGAAACTCCTCGGAAGTCTCTAATTCTAGGAATGGATACATTAAAGAGTTTATCAACGAATTCATACATTCTTTCTCCTCTTAATGTTACCTTGCAGCCAATATTCATTCCCTCTCTTAACTTAAACGCTGCTACTGATTTTTTAGCCTTTGTTACTATAGGCTTCTGACCAGTAATCAATGTCATGTCACTAACTGCAGCGTCCATTGCTTTTGGATTGTCCTTAACTTCTCCAACTCCCATATTAAGAACAACTTTTTCAAGCTTTGGTATCTGCATGCTGCTGCTATATTTAAACTTTGCTTGCAAAGCAGGAACTGCTTCTTTTAAATACTTTTCTTTTAACCTTGCCATCCACTATACCTCCTTTCAGAAGAGCTTTTTAACCTTCTTTACTATTCAATACTATATCGATTATTTCATTACAGTGCTTGCATGTCCTAGCCTTCTGGCCATTATCAAGTATTTTCTTAGCCACCTTTGTAGGCTTGCCACATTTGTCACAAACCAACATAACATTTGAACTGTTAACAGGTGATTCCTGGTGAATTATTCCACCTTGCTGATATCTACCTCTTGGTTTTTTGTGCTTTGTTGACATATTTACGCCTTCAACAAGTACTTGATTAGTAGAAGGATTTACGCTTAATACTTTACCCTTCTTGCCTCTGTCTTTACCTGAAAGCACAAGAACTGTATCTTCCTTTTTTACATGAACTTTATTTGCCAAATTAAGCCGCCTCCTTCCTTACAATACTTCTGGTGCAAGAGAAAGAATCTTCATAAAGTCTTTATCTCTTAATTCTCTCGCAACAGGTCCAAATATACGAGTTCCTCTTGGGTTCTTATCCTCTTTTATAATTACAGCAGCGTTTTCATCAAATTTGATGTAAGATCCGTCTGGTCTTCTAACGCCTTTCTTAGAACGTACGATAACGCATTTAACAACGTCACCCTTTTTTACAACTCCGCCGGGTGTTGCATTTTTAACAGAAGCTACAACTATATCTCCAATATTAGCATACTTTCTCCAAGAACCGCCAAGAACTTTTATGCACATAAGTTCTTTAGCTCCAGTATTATCGGCTACTTTCATTCTAGACTGGACTTGAATCATAATGGTACCTCCTTCCAATAATTCTGTTCAGACTACACCTAGATTATCTTGCTTTTTCAACAATTTCAACAAGTCTCCATCTTTTTTCTTTACTTAATGGTCTTGTTTCCATAACTTCAACTTTATCACCTATCTGGCACACATTTTCTTCATCATGCGCCTTTAGCTTATAAGTTCTTTTAACAATTTTTCCGTATAACGGATGTCTTACACTAGTCTCTATAGCAACAACAATAGTTTTATCCATCTTATTGCTGACAACTTTACCAACTCTAGTCTTTCTTAACGCTCTTTCAACCAAGTGGAATTACCTCCTTTTCGAATACTCT
>CAYQCA010000029.1:17560-26794 GCA_964415835.1 uncultured Clostridium sp.
GTAGCAAGCTGAAATCTAAGCTTAAAGAGTTCAGACTTTAATTCGCCCAATTCCTTATTCAACTCTAATATATTCTTTTCTCTGATTTCACTAGCTCTCATTTGCTTCACCACCCATTTCTGTCTCGCGGGTTACAAACTTACATTTAACCGGAAGCTTATGCGTAGCGAGTCTCAATGCCTCTCTAGCTGTTTCTTCAGGAACTCCCGCAATTTCAAATAATACTCTACCTGGCTTAACTACTGCTACCCAGTACTCTGGTGAACCTTTACCACTACCCATACGAGTTTCAGCAGGCTTTTTAGTTACTGGCTTATCTGGGAATATTTTAATCCAAACTTTACCACCACGTTTGATAAAACGAGTCATTGCTATTCTGGCAGCTTCAATTTGATTGCTTGTGATCCAAGCAGGCTCAGTAGCTTGAATGCCGTATTCGCCGTTGCTAACTACATTTCCTCTTGTAGCCTTACCGGTCATTCTACCTCTGTGAACCCTTCTACGTTTTACTCTTTTGGGCATTAACATATTATTTAACTCCTCCTTCCGCTTTTTTTTCTTTCTTAACAGCTGGAAGAACTTCTCCTTTATATATCCATACCTTAACACCTATTTTACCATAGGTTGTATCTGCTTCAGCGAATCCGTAGTCTATATCAGCACGAAGTGTTTGAAGTGGGATAGTTCCTTCATGATAGTGTTCAGTTCTTGCGATTTCTGCACCGCCAAGTCTACCTGCACATGCTGTCTTTATACCCTTAGCTCCAAGCTTCATAGTTCTAGACATAGCCTGTTTCATAGCTCTTCTGAAAGATATACGTTTCTCAAGCTGTGATGCAATGTTCTCTGCAACAAGCTGAGCGTCCATTTCAGGAACCTTGATCTCAGTTATGTTAATAAGAACACTTTTGCCAGTCATTTTTTCTACTTCTTTTCTAAGCTCTTCAATACCTTGGCCACCTTTACCGATTACTAAACCTGGCTTTGCGGTATTTACATTAATCTTTACTTTGTTTGCTGCACGGTCAATCTCAATTCTTGATACGCCGGAGATATAAAGTTTCTTCTTTATAAACTTTCTTACTTTAACATCTTCTACAAGATAACTACTGAAATTCTTATCGTTAGCATACCATTTTGTATCCCAATCTTTAATTATTCCAATTCTCAATCCATGAGGATTTACTTTCTGGCCCATTATCCAACCTCCTTCTCACTTATTGTCTTTCTTTTACAACTAGTGTAATATGACTAGTTCTCTTTTGAATTTTAAATGCTCTACCTTGCGCACGTGGCTGTATTCTTTTTAATGTTGGTCCCTGTGTAGCATAAGCTTCAGCAACATAAAGTTCGTCATGGTTTAAACCATTATTATTAACAGCATTTGCCTCCGCTGACTTAAGAAGCTTGTACAAAACTTCTGAAGCAGCCTTAGGAGTGAACTTAAGAACACCATACGCTTCGTCAATACCTTTGTTCTTAATTAAATCCAGCACTATTTTAACTTTTCTTGATGAAATACGTGCATATTTCAAAACTGCTCTTCCTTCATCTTTGCCAATTCCGAGAACTTTTCTCTCTTTTTTGGAAAGAAGTGCAGGCTTATTTGATTTTCTATGCTTAGCGTTTTGTTCAGCTAAAATCTGATCTTTATTCTTTAATAGCTCCTCTTTGGATAATACCTTTTTCTCCAAGTGAATAGCCTCCTTTCAGTTCTAATCTTAGACTTAAACTTTCAGTGTCCTAAAATCAACGCTCTTATTTGAGGGAAGTTGATTTCTCATTGCCACTGTGTCCCTTATATGTTCTTGTCGGTGCAAATTCACCAAGCTTGTGACCAACCATATCTTCAGTTATATAAACTGGCACATGCTTCTTTCCATCATGAACCGCAATTGTGTGCCCGACCATCTGAGGGAATATAGTTGAAGCTCTTGACCAAGTTTTGATAACTTTCTTATCATTAGCCTTATTCATTTCTTCAATCTTCTTCAGCAATGAATCTAGCACATAAGGTCCTTTTTTTATTGATCTACTCATTATTCTTAAATCCTCCCTTCGCCGCCATATCATAGGATTTGGCGGAGCGGTTAGCCCGCTCTCACTATCCGGTTATACTACTTTTGATTTCTTCTCTTAACAATAAACTTATCAGACTTACTCTTCTTCTTTCTAGTCTTATAGCCAAGAGTTGGTTTACCCCAAGGTGTAACTGGACTTGGTCTTCCTATTGGTGATTTACCTTCTCCACCACCATGAGGGTGATCAACAGGATTCATAACTACACCACGTACAGTAGGTCTAACTCCCATCCACCTCTTTCTACCAGCCTTACCAACCTTCACATTTTCATGCTCTATATTTCCTATCTGTCCAATTGTTGCTTTACAATTAATTCTAACCATACGCACTTCACCAGAAGGAAGTCTTATCTGAGCATATTCGCCTTCTTTAGCCATAAGCTGAGCAGCATTACCAGCAGCTCTTACCATCTGACCACCCTTGCCTGGTTTAAGCTCAATGTTATGAATTAATGAACCAACAGGAATATTTGAAAGTGGTAGTGCATTACCTGGCTTAATATCAGATGATTCTCCGGATTCTACTATATCGCCTACGCCTAATCCTACTGGCGCAAGAATGTATCTCTTTTCACCATCTACATAGTTAAGAAGTGCAATATTTGCAGTCCTGTTTGGATCATACTCAATTGTAGCAACCTTTGCCTTTATTCCATCTTTATCTCTTTTAAAATCTATAACTCTATATTTCTGTCTGTTACCGCCGCCCTGATGACGTACAGTAATTCGTCCATATGAGTTTCTACCCCCACTTTTTTTAATAGGTTCCAATAATGACTTTTCAGGTTCAACCTTTGACAAATCTGAAAAATCCAGTGATGTCATAAACCTTCTAGCTGGGGTTATAGGACTATACTTTTTTACTGCCATCTCTTCTCACTCCTTTATAACCTGATTACTGAGCAACGCCGAATTCTTCGATGCTAGTTTTAAATTTCTTATTATTAGATACTTCTTTACCACCCTTAGTCAAGTATGCAACTGGTTTTGGATCAGTATCTATTTTTACGATAGCTTTTTTCCAAGCAGCACGAGGTCCTTCATGAACTCCGGTGCGCTTAACTTTTCCATCATAGTTTATTGTGTTAACCTGAATTACCTTAACATTAAATAATGCTTCAACTGCCTTCTTAATCTCGGTTTTTGTTGACTTAACATCAACAATAAAGGTGTACTTACCAGCAGCTATTTCCATATTACTTTTTTCAGTTATATGTGGCTTTAAAATAATATCTTGTGGCAATCTCATTATGCGTACACCTCCTCAACCTTTTCTACAGCATCCTTAGTTATAATGAATTTGTCATACTTTAATATATCAAATACATTAAGAGTGTTTACATATGCTGTTTTAATTCCTGGTATATTTCTAGCAGACTTAACAACATTCTCATTCTTTGAATCAATTACAACCAGTGCACTTGAGTCAACTTTAAGGTTGCTAAGAACGCCTACCATTGCTTTAGTCTTAATAGCCTCCAATGCTAATGCATCAAGTACTAAGATTTCATTTCCTGCTACCTTAGCAGTCAATGCTGACTTCATTGCAATACGTTTTACTTTCTTTGGAAGAGTATATCTATAGCTACGTGGTTTAGGTCCTAATACTATACCACCTTTAATCCACTGAGCTGAACGAATACTTCCTTGTCTGGCACGACCGGTTCCCTTTTGTCTCCATGGCTTTTTACCGCCACCTCTAACTTCACTCTTGGTCTTTGTAGACTGGGTTCCCTGTCTTTTATTTGCTAATTGATTAACTACTACAGCGTGAAGTACTTCGTTGTTTACTTCTGTAGCAAAAATATTTTCGCTAAGCTCAACATTTCCCACTACTTCACCTTTCATGTTATATAAATCAACCTTTGGCATGTGTTACTTCCTCCCTTCAACGTTATTATTTACCGGATTTAACCGTACTTTTAATAACAAGCAATCCGCCTTTAGGTCCTGGAACAGCTCCCTTGATAAGAATCAAGTTTCTGTCTGCATCAACTCTAACAACTTCAAGATTTTGAACTGTTGTGTTGTCCATACCCATGTGACCTGGCAACTTCTTGCCCTTAAATACTCTAGCCGGACTGGTGTTTGCACCCATGGAACCAACTCTTCTATGGTACATTGAACCGTGAGTTTCAGGTCCACCTTTATGACCGTATCTCTTAGTAGTACCTTGGAATCCTTTACCTTTAGAGATACCACTTACGTCTATTTTATCTCCGGATTGGAACATATCCTCAGCTTTTATTTCTTGTCCAACTTCAAAGCCTGAAATATCTTCTAATCTGAACTCTTTCAGATGCTTCATTGGTGCAAGCTTAGTTTTTGTGAATTGGCCTAACTCTGGCTTGCTGAGCTTCTTTTCTTGAACCTTTTCATATCCAACCTTAATAGAGTTATAACCGTCAGTTTCAACAGTCTTTTTCTGTACTACAGTTAAAGGACCTGCCTCTACAACTGTAACTGGGATAACCAAACCATTATCGTCAAATATTTGGGTCATTCCGATTTTCTTAGCTATCATTGCCTTCTTCATTTAAAATACCTCCTATGGTTATTGGTTCATATTACTGCGTGTTCGACGCTTTCACGCTATGAACATGACCTTTTTTACCCTGGCTACCGAAATTACAGTTTAATCTCGATATCTACGCCAGCTGGAAGATCCAGTCTCATCAATGCGTCAACAGTCTTTGGTGTCGGAAGAAGAATATCAATCAATCTCTTATGAGTTCTCATTTCAAACTGCTCTCTTGAGTCCTTGTATTTATGCGGAGCTCTTAAGATTGTAATAATCTCTTTTTCAGTAGGCAGTGGCACTGGTCCTGAAACCTTTGCACCTGTCCTCTTAGCAGTTTCAACGATCTTCTCAGCAGACTGATCTAATACCTGATGATCGAACGCCTTTAGTCTGATACGTATTTTCTGTTTGTTTGACATACATATACCTCCTCGTACGTTTAATATTGTCACGTACAACAAGCATTGTTCTGTACACTATGCCGGGTGTTTCATACCGTTTTATATAAAAACCCAGGAATGTTCTTATCCAAATGGACAAACTTAACCTGGGCATTTAAAGCGATTATATTACACAGCAATATACTACTTAAATGTACAGTGACTTGTCGCCCGGTTTCTTGAATCGGACATTCTCAGTAAAAGTTACCTACCACTTACGGTTTGACTTTATCAACCCTGGGTAGCAATCTCCTACGTCATCGTATGCCTTCGCCACAACATTCAATATTTTACTACATAATGTCTACTTTTGCAAGGATTTTTTTTTATTTATTGTAACGGTATTTACTTATAAATTCTACCTTATAAATTCTACTTCTTGTTTGTTTACTATTTTTCATGTCTATACTCAAAATAGTAATCGATAATGTTGAGTAATTTCTTTTATTTTTACTTTTTACAGCCTTTTCTCCCATAATTTTATATCTCTTCATTGCAAATTTTGTATTTGTGATTTATACTTATATAAAATACCAAGTTTTATCTATAAATATATATCCCATTTCTATACACAATTATTCGCTGAATTTGTTTTAGTAGTTAAAAATGTTTGGCTTTGAAAAAATCATATTGTGCATTTATAATAGTCATTTGGTACATGCTGTATTCATATGGATGTGGGGAGGTATTTATCTAAGACCTTTTTCAAGCTCTCCATGTACACTTTACTTTTAGGAATTAAATAGTTATATAAATTTATTCATTAAAAATTACAAAGGGAGTGTTTAATATGTTTGGTGGCAAAGCAGAAAAGATTGAAAAGTTGGTAGCTAAAGGAAAATGGGATGATTTAGGAGATAAATTCCTAAACTCTGATACTGAAACAAGGCTTATTTTAGCACAGGAATGTGCAAAGACTACAGATTATAATGTAAATAGTTTACTTTCAATATTAATTCGTGACCCTGATGAAACAGTTAAATTGGCAGCGATAAAATCGATGGGTATAACCGGTAGAGATCATGAATGTTCGCAGTTGGAATGGGTAATGTCAAATACCGCCGATAATAAAACAGAAATCATTGCAGCTCTTCAGGATTCAATCTCAAAAGTTAGAAGAAAAAGATAATTTCATAGACTTGAATTTTGAATGATTAAGCCAAGAATATATAATTACTTTCTACATAATAACGCAGATAAGGAGATAAATTTATTCGAATTAGAAAATTTTATCTCCTTATCTGCGTTTTAACAAGGCTGAAGATATGTGCTTACCACTTGACTATACACTTCGTCTTTAGAGGTTGGAAATATTTTATGCCTCATTATTTTTTATTTTTTTGCTTTATTTCTTCGTTAATTCTGTTCCTCATATTTATGATATATTCTTCAGATCTCGGGTAATCAGAAAATGTTATAACGCTTTTACCCTCTTCTTCAATAATATTCATAACATATTCCTTTGATGTTAAACTCTCAAGCAGCTTCATAGCTCTCAAATCATAAAGCGCCTCACTAAAGACGTTTAATCTTATAGACTCTATCGGATAGCCATCTTCACCCGGATATACCATAAAAGCATCACCGGATGGGAAAGCGCAGCCTGCATCAGTTGTGCAGTATGGATTTACAGCTTTTAATGAATATTGCGAATACCAGAAGTTGTACCCCCACTGTAAAAAACCTGCTATTCTATATTTATATAATTGTGTTGCAATTATTCTGTTCCTTCTGCTTGGCATTGCAAAGAATCTATTACTTACATTTTTATACTGACCACAGCAATAATATGTCCAAAGACCATCTATTTTTGCATTTAAAAAGGGCTCTATGTGATTATTTGCAGGAACAGGTGTCTTGACTAATCCCTTTTCATAAAAATCGAAATCCGATAATGCATCAAGCATTTTAAAGTCATAAAGATGTTTATCTATTATTTCTTTGGCTTTAGTATAGCTATTTATGTGGTTCATATTTGGTTCATCAGAAACATGGAACCAGCATCTTTCATTTATTCCCCACTGCTTTAATTTGATAACCAATTCTTTCAAAAACATATCAAGGAACTTACTATATTCGGGTCCATCAGCCTTGGTCTCCCATCCGAAAATACGCTTTTCTACACCGTCTACTGTGCCCATTATTTTTGGTGCGGAAGTGGCACCCCATTGCGTAAACAAATGGGACATTTCAAAATATTCTATGCCTAACCGTTGGCATAAATCTATAAACCTCTCAAGTTTCGAAAAATCAAAAGAATATTCTCCATTTTCAACTTTTACTCCAATTAGTTGAACTGTAGGGCGCTCACCACCCACCTTAGTGTCCAATGGTGGTGTAAAGAGAGGTGTTAAAATCATATTAATACCATGATCGACCGCAGTCCTTAGATACCTTTCAATTAACACCCAGTGTTGTTCACTTAGCATTTCAACTCTATAATAAGTACCTATACAATCATAATGGAACCATTCTGTATGAATAAGATCTTGCTTTGGTAACATAGCATCTATCACTTCTATTGAATGTTCCACACGCCCAAATTCTTCATTTTCAACAAAGAACTTTATAATAACATTATAATTACCTGCAGCTGTTTTTTCACCAGGTGTAAAATCAACCCAAACGCTTCTCCATTGTCCAAGTACAACCTTTATTTCATTATTTTCAATATGAAAAAGCGGATCTGGAAACAAGCCTGGTTTTTTTGTAATATAGTCGTGGTCATCGTCACAGTCAATATATGTAGGAAATTCGGATGGAACATTACCTACTGAACGAATTTTCACACAGCCATCAAAATCATTTTCGGCCATAACCTTTATGTTAGGATATTTGTATATATCAAGATCCTCACTATAATAGGCAATTTGAAATGAATATTTTTCATTTTTTAATATTGAACTGATGAATTTAGATTCTGATGAAGGCTCTTGACTTAAAAAAACCTTTTCCAATGAAGATAATTTTTTAAAAGTAATAGACATAAATGTACCTCTCATTCCTTTAAATTATTTTTGACCTATAGCGCCTGGCTCATAATGAAACTTTTTGATTATATGAAATCCCCTTACCTTAGCCGACGTTATATACTTTTTTAATATTAAAATAATATGTAAGTAAGGCTAAATTTGTATTATACTTGTATTATAAATGGTTTTATCGCATTTATATATAAATTAAATGTATTATTATAAGCACAAAATCACTATCTGATTCTAAATATATTTCACTCATTTTCTGGAGGATTCCTATGTATACATATTACGCATATCGATATGAGGATAAAGACGATAAGGGTCAACAAATAAGAGACATTTTTTTAACTGTTAATTCAGCCGGTTATTTTGAGTTTTGCGAAAATTGGAGCTCACGCAATAGAAAGGGTGGCAGAGATGACTATATGCTGATTTATGTTCATTCAGGTGAAATGCTTTTACGTTCGAATAAACCTGAGGACATTATTATTTCGGAAGGAGACTGTTATCTGTACAGACCTGGTGAGGATCAGCTCTACAGATCTATAGATTCAAACCCGGTGAAGTGTTTCTGGATTCATTTTTCAGGATATGGTGTAACAGAGGTATTAAACTCTCTTAATATAAATGATACAAGCTTTTTTAAAGGTAAGGTAAACAATGAGTTATCATCTATAATAAAGATGACAATTGATGAAACTCACTATAAAAAATATGGATATGAAATAATTGCTGCAGCACTACTTATGCAGTGCCTAGCTGTAATTTCCAGAAATGATACTAACAATTATACTACCTCTAGACTCAAAAATACATGTGGAAATATCGAGTTGACATTGGACTATATTTATACTCATTATACAGAGGATATAAAGATATATGAATTGGCAAAAATATCCGGTCTGTGCGTAAATAGATATATAAATGTATTTAAGGGTTTTACAGGACTAACACCAAAAGAATATATTATCAATTTTCGACTAAAAAAAGCTTGTGAGATTTTTAATAGTACTAATTTTTCTATCAAGCAGGTTTCAAATATGGTAGGATTTCAAAACCAGCTATATTTCAGTAGAATTTTTAAAAAATATATTGGAGTTACACCGTCGGAATACCGAAAAGTTTAGTTGAGTCTTATATGATTCCATCTAATATAATGAAGAAAGCCTCAAGTCATTAAACTTGAGGCTTTCATATAAATCTGGCAGAGACTT
>CAYQCA010000030.1:0-26443 GCA_964415835.1 uncultured Clostridium sp.
CATTTGCTCCAGCCATTCCTCACCAGCTTCAAATGCTGCCTGAGTTGCAACCATGCTTAAACAATTGTTGCACTCTACATGTAGTTTTGCCCATGCCAAATCAAACTTATTCTTTAATTCGGTGTTTGGAAAAATTACCACTGCAGATTGCAGTCCTGCTAAATTAAAAGTTTTACTGGGAGCAATGCATGTAATTGTTATTTCGCGAAATTGTTCCGAAATTGATGCAAACGGAATATGCTTTTTCCCCCATAAAATTATGTCTGAATGTATTTCATCAGAAATAACATTAATACCATATCTCAAGCAAATGTCACCCAACTTCTGAAGTTCCCATTTTTCCCACACCCTGCCTACTGGATTGTGCGGACTGCATAATATAATATATTTTGCGCCTTGTGCTGCTTTTTCTTCAAGATCATCAAAATCCATAAAAAAGCGCCCATCTATCTCTTTTAGAGGATTCTCTATCAAATGCCTCCCGGCATGTTTAACTCCTCTTGAGAAAGCTGGGTATACAGGAGTCTGAATTATTATACCGTCTTCGGGCTCAGTAAACTCATTAATTATCATAGAAATTGCCGGAATTACTCCTGTACTGAAGCTTACCAAGCTTTTATCAATGATCCAATCTTTACGTTTTTTTTGAAAATTATAAACTGCATCACAATATGAATCAGGTCGAGCAGTATAACCGAAGATACCATTTTCCGCCCTGTCCTTTATAGCATCTATTATAGGCTGAGCTACTTTGAAATCCATATCAGCTGCCCATAAGGGAATTACATCTGCTCTTCCGTATCTTTTTTCCAAATCCATGTACTTTTCAGCATATGTAGATTTTCTATCTATTATTTCATCAAAATTATATTCCATTTTAAGCCTCGTTTTTTATAATCAATAAATGCTATGAATAGCAGCACTTACCCAAGTATACTTTAATTTTTCTAAAAATTCTAGACCTTTTCATTGTAATAAGGTATTATATCTATGTTCTTTTATTATGAAAAGAAGTAATAAAAAATATATCTATTGGAGGAAAGTATTATGTTAAAACCTTTTTTCAAGAAAGCACTGGCACTTACTTTAATTATTGTGTCAATATTTACTTTTGCGGCTGGCTGCGGCAAAACCGATCATCCACAGGTACAATTTGAAATGGAAGACGGCAATAAGATGGTTTTCGAGCTCTATCCTGAATACGCACCAGACACAGTAGCTAATTTTATTGAGTTAACAGAAGCTGGCTTCTACAACGGCCTGACCTTTCATAGAATAATCAGTGGTTTCATGGTACAGGGCGGTGACCCGGAAGGCACAGGAATGGGTGGTTCCGACAAAACTATTAAAGGTGAATTCAGCGAAAATGGATTTGATAAAAACACACTAAAACATACCCGTGGAGTTATTTCAATGGCCAGAAGCCAGGACCCTGATTCTGCCTCCAGTCAATTCTTTATCATGCATGGAGATGAACCTCAGTTAGATGGTAAGTATGCTGCCTTTGGTAAATTGATCAGCGGTGAAAAAACTTTGGACGAAATTGCTGCTACTCCGGTAAAAGCAAATGAATACGGCGAAATGTCAGTACCAACAAAAACAGTAAAAGTAAAGACAGTAACCTTGTTAGAAAAATAAAACACAGTTGGATAGTGTGAAAATGACTCAGATATTTTAAGCTCTGAGTCATTTTTATTGCGCAAGAAAAGTCTTAAATACAAAAAGAACAGTTATTCTATTAAAATAACCGTTCTTTATGGTGCCGAAGACCGGAATCGAACCGGTACGGGGGTTTAGCCCCGCAGGATTTTAAGTCCTGTGCGTCTGCCAGTTCCGCCACTTCGGCATGCATTATTATTGGCGACTAGCTTATTATAATACTATACATGCACTAGTGTCAACACCTATTTGTTCCCAATCTAAAAATTTTTAATTTGTGTTATCAATATTGGGCTGACTTTTTATACCCGCCATTTCTCCTTTTGGAGTCCATACTCTTTTTAAGATCATGGAGCTTCTCATCACTGTCTTTCATAAACTTTGCCAGACGATCTTCAAAGGAAACACTGGAAGCAGAATTTTTGCTGTTGTTCCAATCAATATCGGCAGGTGGCCTGATTGTTGTGACAACTGGTTTTTGTTCCAAGGCTTTTTTAATAGAAAGACTAATCTTGCCATTTGGGTCAATGGACATTATTTTTACTTTAACTGTCTGATTTTCTTTGAGATGAGCACTAATATCCTTTACATACTCTTGCGCAACTTCAGAAATGTGTACCAAACCTGTTTTACTCTCTGGCAACTGGATGAATGCTCCAAAGTTTGTAATGCCAGTCACTTTACCCTCAACTATACTACCTACATCAAGCGGCATAAACAAAGAAATCCTCCTCAAAAACAACTAGAAGCCAAACTAAATTGTATTAGTTTAAAAACAATTCGATTATATATTATATGTGAAAATCCGTCAAGCGCTAGTTATCACGCATCGGTTCAGATAAAAACTTTCAGCTGTCGAAAAATTTTATCACATCCGTGCATTTTAACGAGGCGGAAACATTTATCCCCTCGTTATTTGTTGGTATCTATATAAATTTTTTCACCATCTTTAACATATCCCAATTTTTCTCTGGCTATCCTTTCAGCAAATTCTACAGTGTTGATTTTTTCCTTTTGTTCTGTAAGCTGCTGATTTTTAATTTCTTCACTGTGTATATTTTTCTGTAATTGAGCTGACTGAGCCATCCTGTTATCTATATTAATTTGCAGCTTATACATAGTATATGCAAAATAACATAAGGAAGCGATCAAAATCAATGTCCACAACTTAAATTTTTTCTTATTTTCTTTTTTCATATGTAACCCTCTTTTAATGCTTCATTTGTAAAATACCTATACGTTTACTATATTCTATATTTCGGAGAAAACTCCTCTTTAATTTAAGCCTTTTTTCTAAATTTTAAAAAGCCAGTACTCATTCTCCCAAGTTTTTTCACTCCTGCCTTTGTCTTTACAATTCCCTTTTTTGTAACTCTCCTTGCTTTATTAAGTATAAATTTAAAAAGTTTCGAGACTATTCTGAATATAAAAGAACACGGTATAGCTAGTATTTTAAATATCAGCTTAAACGGATAACTAAATATTTTCCAAATAAATGCGAGAATTTTTTTAATTAGTTTTATTATCATCATTGAAGAAGTTATAATCAATTTGCTTAGTAGAGATAAATATAATATTACTCCAAGAGTGTTACCAATGAAAATATATCCACGAATTTCGCCGTTATTAGTGTTGTAAACCAGTATAAACATCAGAACAGCTGAAACAAGCCAATAAAGTATGTCTTCTAAAGTAACTATTACTATGCCGGTTTTTATAGTTCTTCTTTTTATTCTCAAAATATCATAAAGGAAAGCTATAAGCGCCCCTCCAATAACTGCATATAAAAAAATGTATACCTGTTCCGCAATAGTTATCATCTTATTACCATAAACCTTTACTTAAACATTTTTCCAAAGAATGATTTAGATCTGCCTGTTTCCCCATCGGTATATTCCAATGAGAATATGTCACCATCCACGACTAGCTCATTGCTGTCTAAATTAAGTTTATTTATATGTAATTCTGAACCCTTAATAATCAAAACACCCAGGTCAGTTACTGCTATAATGCTTTCATCATTAAAGCTTTCAACATCAACAACTCCTGATACAGATAATTTCTCCCGATTCTCAAGTACCAACGTCTGTTTCATTGGTTTTGTTATTTTCTTTTCTTCCACTGATATACCCCCTCCATATACCTATTGCCTATTAATTCACATTAATACATATGCATGTACAAGAAAAAAAAGACTTACAACTTTCTTTGAGTAATTAATTATTGTAACTATAAAAAAAGTTTGATACCTTTTTGATCGGTACCAAACTTTCTAAAAATCATTTAATTACATACATTTCCTTTGCATCGCCTTTAGCTACGTGTTCGGTAATCTGAGTTACTTCAACTTTAGTGATGTTATTTCCAAACTGGATCTCTATAATATCTCCTATTTTAACTTCTGAGCCCGGTTTAGCCACCTTATCATTGATCTTAACTCGTCCTTGCTCACAGACCTCATTTGCAACTGTACGTCGCTTGATAAGTCTGCTGACCTTTAAATATTTATCTATTCTCATCTTGACCTCCCTAAATTAACCCTTCTTTTGCTAAACTTATTTATTTAACATTTCCTTTAGCTCCTTACCTGCCCTGAAAACCGGTGCTTTAGTTTCAGGTATATCGATTTCTTCCATTGTTTGAGGATTTCTTCCCTTTCTTGCGGCTCTTTGTTTTACCTCAAATGATCCAAAACCAACAAGCTGAATTTTTTCACCTTTCCCAAGTGCCTCTTCCATACTTTCGATCATGGCATTTAATGCTTTCTCAGTATCCTTTTTAGTTAATTCTGACTTTTTAGCCATACTGTCTATTAGTTCCGTTTTATTCATTAGTAATTCCTCCCAAAAGATTTTATAATTTAATTTTAACCATTTTCCCTGAGTTTATTCATTTTAGCCTGTTCCCAAAGCATATCCATCTCTTTTAGAGTCATTTCGCTCAATTTTTTTCCACCTTCGCCCGCTTTCCTCTCAATATACTCAAACCTGTCAATAAACTTATTGGTTGCCTGGGATAATGCCAACTCAGGATGGACCTTTAGAAATCGTGCAAGATTTACAATAGAAAACAGTACGTCCCCGAGTTCCTCATCTATAGCATCCTTATCTGACTTTCTATATTCAGCCTCAAGCTCATCTATTTCTTCTCTTATTTTCGCAAAAACATCATCAGTTTTATCCCAGTCAAAGCCCACCTGGGCTGCCTTTTGTTGAACCTTATAGCTTCTCATAAGTGCCGGTAGGTTGGATGGAACATCCTTCAATACAGATACCTGATTTACAAGGCCCTTTTCTTTCTTCTTAATTTCTTCCCAATTCTTTAATACTTCACCGGAGGTTTCAGCAGTTACATCTCCGAAAACATGCGGATGGCGATGTATAAGCTTGTCACATATTCTGTTTGTTACGTCTTCAATATTGAAGTCTCCATTTTCTGACGCAATCTGCGCATGAAACACTACCTGTAGCAATACATCTCCAAGTTCCTCACACATTCTTTCCTTATCATCTAAATCTACAACTTCCAAATACTCATAAGTCTCTTCTATGAGATATTTTTTCAGGCTTTTATGGGTCTGCTCTCTATCCCATGGGCAGCCATTTTCACTTCTGAGTTTTTTCATTATTTCAATTAATCTATCCATATTTCCTCCAATAATCAAACAATGTGTATAAAACCACAAATAAGCCAAAGTTTTATTTGGTGTGCGAAGATTACGATAAACGCATATTAAATGTACTTCGCACTAGTATTATACTACTTCTTTGAAAAATTAACCATAAATGAAAAGGCACACCTGAGAAATTTTTCAGGTGTGCCTTTTTTGTTAGATGGCGTTTTCAACTTCTTCAATTACATCTTCAGTTATCTCTTCATTGATGTCCTCATTACATTCTTCATCAAATTCTTTCTGCTTGGCATCTGCAAAATATACCTTATCGGCCACTACCTCAGTAACATAATGCTTGTTTTTAGTTTCATCCTCCCACATTCTGGTATGTATGCTCCCCTGCAGTGCGATTCTGTTCCCCTTTGCAAAATACTTGCTGGCAAATTCAGCGGTTTTACCCCATATTACTATAGGTATAAAGTCAGTGGTTTTATCACCGGAAACCTTTCTTATATCCCTATCCACCGCCAATACGAATGAACCCACTGCCTTAGCTTTTTTTGCAGTATAACGCAGATCAACATCTTTAGTTAATCTGCCAACAAGACTAACATTATTCATAAATCCTCCTTTTGCTCTCATATAATGACGAGCAGATTATATTATTACAGCTTTTAATTATGTGAGTCTGCTTAGGATCTCATTGCGCCCGTCTTTTTAGCAGATTTTGCGCCATACACAAAATAAACTTAAAATCCCCGACACAAGCTAGTCCTATATAGTCTCAGAAAAACTAATAGCATTTGTAATCAAAATTGGGATTAAAAAAGAAAATAAAACAAATAGACCTTTGATAAGGATAGTGCTACATCGAAAAATTAATTTTTAATTATTTTTAGAAAATAAGAAATTTAAGAAAATAACTGAGAAATTATTTGAATTTATACTTATTGTACTATCTATGTAATATATTGTCAATACAAAAATTGAGGGAAGCCTATTTTTAGTTTCTTCCCTCATACATATTTTTATTGTTCCATTTGCCTTCCTAAAAATCCTGCTGCCGACTGGGCAAGTTTTGCTTCTACCTCTCCCATTCTTACATTCGCGTCGGTTGAGAGCATAATTACTGCTCCTATTGGATCACCCTCAGCAATTATTGGTGAAACTACCTGTGAAGTATATTTTCTCTCACCATTTTCATCTGCCAAAATTGATATTGCTTTTTCTTCCGGAGATTTTATAAGTAAGGTAGTTTTTTCCTCAATAGTCTTCTCCACATCGCTACTTAACTGTTTTTCAAGAAATTCCTTTTTTGACGCTCCTGATACTGCAATAACAGTATCCCTGTCTGTTATACAGGTAATGTGTCCGATTGTTTTGTGAAGTGATTCAGCATACTGTGTTGCAAAATCACTCAGTTCTCCAATAGGCGAATACTTTTTTAAAATAACCTCTCCTTCCTTGTCGGTAAATATCTCAAGAGGGTCACCCTCTCTTATTCTTAAGGTTCTTCTTATTTCTTTCGGTATTACAACTCTTCCTAAATCGTCTATACGTCTAACTATCCCGGTTGCTTTCAAACTATATTACCTCCTTAATAGGTTATTTTAATCATAGTATTGTTTTCTTGATGATTTTTTATACATAATTGGTAATCATCATTCTTTCAAAATCGAACAAAAAAAAGAACCACTGATTAAGTGGTCCTTTCCTATATGCCAATTGGCTTATTTTGCAGGGTATAATGTTTCATTTATTTTTGCTAAAGCTTTTTCATTCTTTACAATTGCATACTGTGCATCTTTTTTCCAATCTTCAAGCTTCTTTGTGTAATCCGCTTGATATTTTTCTTGGGTAAGCGAAGTCTTAATTTTTGCTTTAACATCATCAAACTTGGTTTCTTCTCTTTTCTCAAGCTTTATTATATGATAACCAAAATCAGTTTTTACAAGCCCTACATCTCCAACTTTACTTGTAAAGCACCATTCTTCAAATTCAGACATCATTTCACCCTTACCAAAAGTATATCTGCCCTTGTTTTCTGTCACTGAAGGTTTATCATCGGAGTTTTCTTCAGCAAGCTTATTTATATCCTCGCCAGCCTTTACCTTTGCAAGAAGCTCTTCAGCCTTTTTCTTTGCTTCAGCTTGTTTTCCCTCAGTGTAGGCTGTACGGGTAGTCAAGTCCATTGTAGCAACCAGAATATGTGAAGCTGTTACTTTATCATATTCCGCTTTGTTTTCATCGTAATATTTTTTTATTTCGTCATCAGTAACAGTAATTTTATTATACTCTGTACTGGCATATTTCGATGTTAGATAAAGCTCTTTATAGATTTGCTTGTATTCGGATAAGGATACACCATAGGCTTCTTTAAATGCTTTTTCAGCCTGTTGTCTTCCACCACTTTGCTCAACCTGCTTGTTAATATCATCATCAATTGCTTTTAAATCATCTTGATTTAACTCAATACCTGCTTCTTTAGCTTTGATTATCTGGATTTTAATTTCCTGGATATTATCGAGTGTATTCTTTACTACTTGATCTTTAGCGGTTTCACCGTCTATTTTAGTATTCCAGTCATACTTAGTCGCGTCGGTTGTGGTATCTGAAACACTTGATAAGAATTGACTGATATTGAATTTCGATATTACCATGTACTGTTGCTTAGTAACCTTTTGATCACTAACCTTTGCTACGTATCCCATAGAAGATGAGTATACAATCCATGCCGCAATTCCGATTATAATAATTGCAACAATAGCAACTATTCCGATAATCAGACCTTTAGGCGTTTTTTTAACTTTAGCATTTTCTTTTTCCAAAGGTAATCGCTCCCTGTAATATATTTTGCGTTTTACTTCTTAGATAATTATATTCAATTATTGGACATCCTGCAATTTAATAATGTCATGTAATAAAATCTTAATATTTGCCAATATTTCTTTTCCGTTTATTTTGTTCAATCTAAACGTAATATATGGATTATTACTAGCGTTAAACAAAATTCTTCTGGGGTATTTATCCATTAATTTCCCAAGATATAGTGAAATCGTTGCAGTTGATTTTCCAAGTTGAAAAATTATTATCTCATCTTTTTGTGTTATTCCTATAAATCCACACTCTCTTGCAAGTGTTTTAATATATGCAATATCAATTAAATTCTCAACCTCTTCCGGAATATCTCCGTATCTGTCAATCAGTTCGTCCTTAATATCAATTACATCATTTTCATTCTGTATAGCTGCAATCTTTTTATATGTGTCTATTTTTAACTCTTCTGAGCTAATGTATTCATCATCAATATAAGCATTTACATTTATGTCTATTGTCATTTCCTCATCAACTGTACTGATTTCATTGCCGCTCAATTCATGAACCGCCTCTTCCAGCAGCTTGCAGTACATTTCATATCCTACAGTTTCCATATGCCCGTGCTGTTCGGGGCCCAGCAAATTTCCTGCCCCTCTAATTTCCAAATCACGCATGGCTATTCTGAAACCTGAACCAAACTCTGTAAACTCCTTAATGGCCTGAAGTCTTTTTTCAGCAACCTCTGATAAAGCTTTATCCTTTCTGTAAGTTATATATGCATACGCAAGCCGGTTTGATCTACCAACACGGCCCCTGATTTGATAAAGCTGCGAAAGCCCCATTCTATCAGCGTCTTCAACTATTATTGTATTTACATTTGGCATATCCAGACCTGATTCAATAATGGTAGTACATACAAGCACATCATACTCGCCGTTTAAAAAGCTGTACATTACGTCTTCCAGCTCTTTTTCGTTCATTTGACCATGAGCAGTTGCCACTCTGGCTTCAGGGACCAGCCTCTTTATTTCCTCAGCTTTCAGCTCTATGCCCCTGACCCTGTTATACATATAGAAAACCTGCCCGTTTCTGGCCAGTTCCCTTATTATACCGTCCTTTATCAACTCAGGGTTATGCTCCATTACATATGTTTGAACTGGATATCTTTCCTCAGGAGGATCTTCCAAAACGCTGATATCCCTGATACCAACCAATGACATATGAAGTGTCCTTGGAATAGGCGTAGCCGTCAATGTTAACACATCTACATCGGGCTTCATCGATTTTAGTCTTTCCTTGTGTGTTACTCCAAACCTCTGCTCTTCGTCTACAACAAGCAAACCTAAATTTTTGAATTCAATATCCTTCTGCAGAATTCTGTGTGTACCTATCAACACATCAATATTCCCGCTTTTGACTGACTTTACAATCTTCTTTTGCTCGGTTGCTGTCCTGAATCTGCTTATTACATCTACAGTTACAGGGAAATCGCTCATTCGCTTTTTAAAATTCTCATATATCTGCTGAGCAAGAATAGTTGTAGGCACCAGATATGCTACCTGTTTACCATCCATTATTGCCTTAAATACTGCACGAAGAGCTACTTCGGTTTTACCATAGCCCACATCACCGCAAAGGAGCCTATCCATTAACCTCTCAGATTCCATATCCTTCTTAATTTCTTCTATGCACTTTAACTGGTCATCTGTTTCTTCGTATGGAAATAGTTCTTCGAATTGTTTTTGCCATACGGTATCTGTAGAAAAAGCAAAACCATTTGCAGCCTGACGCTGTGCATATAGCTTTATAAGCTCACCGGCAAGCTCACGCAGCGATTCCTTAACTCTGGCTTTGGTCTTCGCCCAGTCGGAACCCCCTAATTTATTAACCTTTGGTGCTTTTCCCTCTGAACCGATGTACTTCTGTATCAAATCAAGCTGATTGGTCGGTATATATAAAAAAGCACCTTCCTGATATCTGATTTTAAGGTAATCACGGTTGATATCACCGACTTTAAGCTTCTCTATTCCTATATATTGTCCGATACCGTGAGCTGAGTGAACAACAAAATCTCCTACATTCAAGTCGGAAAACGCCTTTATTTTGTTACCTTCATGCTTTGATTTCGCTTTCTTGATTCTTTTGTCCTGTCCGAAAACTTCTCTATCACTGATAATTGCAAAACCCGCTGTAGGATATTCAAAACCCTTTTGCAGACTGCCACGGGTAACAATAACCTCTCCTTGCTGCAGCTCTCTATCGTAATTGTCAATGTAATTCGCCATAATATCACTTGTAGCAAGTGTTTCAACCAGTCTATGACCTCTGCCGCTTGGTCCGGATAATACTATGATCTTATAATCCTTTCCCTTAAGGTGCTCTATATCATTAATCAAAATCTCTATATGATTTTGATAGGAATTTCCGGTCTTACACGGAATAGATATTTGACTTACCGGCCTAAGTATGGAATTATTTGAGGAAATTGCTGCTAAAGTAAGGTTTCTGAAATTATGAACAGCATCTATAACCAAATCCATCGAATGTGTCCATTCTGCCCCATTTGGCAGTAGTACACCCTTTTCAAGCATGGTTTTAGCCAGTTCCTCCTGTTCCAGAACAACATTTTCTATTCTCTGTGAAATTCTAATTGTTTCATCCAAAACTATAATTGTGTCTTTATTAATATAATCTAAAATTGTAGCCGGGTTCTCTAAAATATACGGTAAATATCTGTCAATACCTGCAAAGTAGTGATGCTCTATAAGTTTTTCTATATCCTCATTTACTTGTTTGGTTATATTGTTGCTTATATCATTGTTGTCTCTTTGCTTTAGCTTTTTAGTATAGGAAGTAAGGTCCTTCTTTATATTTGCAATAATATCTTCTTTCGACTTTTCTTTATAAATAACATCCCTGGCCGGAGCTACAGTAAACCGGTCTATAGAGTTGGTCGACCTCTGTGTAGTTGCATCAAAGAATCTTATGGAATCAACCTCGGTATCGAAAAGTTCGATACGTATCGGCTGTTCGTTATTAATTGCAAAAATATCTATAATTCCGCCACGTACAGCGAACTGTGCTTTACCTTCAACTATTTCCACCCGTTCATATCCGTAAAGTACCAGTCTTGAAATCAGCTCCTGCAAATCGAGCTCCATACCAATGCTAAAATCCAGGATGCCATTTTTAAAAAGTTCTACCGGAGATATCATCTGAATAAGAGCTTCTGCAGGAAGCACAATCATCTTATAATCACCGTTTATACACTTAAGAAGAGTTTTTACCCGTTGGTATATGAAATCATTACTTCTTGCCTCGATATTATAGAGCATGGTTTCTTTAGGAGGAAAATACAATACTTCATCACCCAGGAACAGCGAGAAATCCTCATAAGCTCTTCTTGCCTGCATCTCATTATATGTTATAAACAGTCCTCTACTCTTTGTATGAGTGCATAACGAATAAATCAAATGAACCTTTTGCGAGTCAGCAGGTCCTATTACTGAAATAGTCCCGGTATATTCACTCATTTGTGATAATAGTTGCTTATATTCATTTAATTTTAAAAGAGGATCTATAAATAAATTCATCTTTGCCTCCAAAACATTACATTACCTATTATGGTTGTTCATTGCCTTCTCTGGCCCACTTTTCACTATTTGCACAGCCGCTTCCGCAGCTTTTGCAACACTACCGTCTATTACTTCCCTATCTTCCTTTGAAAATTTACTTAACACATAATCAGCCAAATCCCATTTTTCAGGTGCTCGTCCTATACCTATTCGTACTCTTGGAAAGCTGTCAGATTGGAGCTGGTATATTACAGATCTCATTCCATTATGAGTACCGGAGCTACCCTTTGGCCTAACTCTGATTTTTCCCGGTTCCAGGTCGATGTCATCATAAAGTAGTATAACTCTATCCAATGGCACCTTATACCAGGCTACTATATCTCTGACACTTTCTCCGCTCAGATTCATAAAGGTCTGTGGCTTGACAAGTATAGTTCTAACACCTTCTATATCCCCTTCACCATATACAGCTTTAAATCCTATTTTAGATAATTTTATACCATATTGGGCTGATAAATAATCTATAGCATCAAATCCGACATTATGTCTTGTATTTTCATACTTTGTCCCAGGGTTTCCCAACCCGATTATTAAGAATAAATTCTCCAATGTATACCTCCTGTTTACATTACACAATAACATGTCTAAAAGGGCGGTTCTTAATTAAGCAGAACCGCCCTTTTGAATTATATCATATTAGAACATGCAAGTGAATCATTATACTTGTGTAAATAAAGTACTAATTGATATATCCCCATATATTCTCTCAATAGCTTCAGCAAAAACGCCTGCAACTGAGAGTGGTCTTATTTTATCTATCTTCTTTTCCTCGTTAAGAGTTATTGTATTAAGTACAATCAGTTCCTTTATTGCAGAATCCTGTATTCTTTTAATCGCTGGTCCTGAAAGTACTGCGTGAGTACAGCATGCGTATACTTCCTTTGCACCTGCATCAACCAGTGCATTAGCACCATTCACTATAGTTCCTGCAGTATCTATCATATCATCAACCAGCACTACTTTCTTGTTTCTGATATCACCTATAATGTTCATAACCTCAGATACATTTGCCTTTGGACGGCGTTTATCAATTATGGCCAAAGGACAATCCAATCTTTCAGCTACTTTTCTTGATCTGGTTACACTTCCAACGTCAGGAGAAACAACTACAAGCTCATCATCCCCTGCAAACTTCTCTTTTAAGTACTCTGCAATTATTGGTAAGCCTAAAAGGTGGTCAACCGGGATATCAAAGAATCCCTGAATTTGTGGAGCATGCAAATCCATAGTAAGTATTCTGTCGGCGCCTGCTGTTGTAATAAGATTTGCAACTAACTTTGCAGAAATCGGATCTCTTGCTTTCGCCTTTCTATCCTGCCGGGCATAGCCAAAGTACGGAATAACAGCAGTAATTCTACCTGCCGAAGCTCTTTTTACTGCGTCAATCATAACTAAAAGTTCCATAAGATTATCATTTACTGGCTGACAAGTAGATTGAATAATAAATACATCAGACCCTCTCACTACTTCTCCGATATTTACAGCAACTTCTCCATCGCTAAAACTTCCAACTGTGGCAACACCAACCGGTATCCCTATTTTTTCAGCAATTTCAGCTACTAAAGCCCTATTAGAGTTACCCGTAAATATTTTGATATCCTTACCATGCAAATTCATTTCAACTCTCCTTTTAAATACTTTTGTTTTTTTTGATTATAACGCATAGGTTCAGATAAAATTTTTCGGCTGTAGAAAAATTTTATTACCTCTACGCGTTTCAACGAGGCGGGAGATAATGCTCATAGCCTGGCAAACCAGGCATTTGCCTGAAAACCAAAGCTGTACCCGACACTTGTAAAAGCGGAGAAAATCTAACTGCCTCGTTATTTACGCTTTAGATCCTTTTTTATAACCCAGTCCTGCTTAATAACCTGCCGTTCACGAGCTATTGCCAATGAATTCTCCGGTACTTCATCTGTGATTGTTGATCCTGCAGCGATATATGCGTCATTTTTAACAACAACAGGTGAAACCAAATTAACATTGCAGCCAATAAATGAGTTGTCCCCAACTACCGTTTTATTCTTATTCTTGCCATCATAGTTTACAAAGACAACTCCACAACCAATATTTACATTCGTACCTACTTCAGCATCACCCACATAGGTTAAATGAGAAATCTTTGTTCTATCTCCGATAACAGATTTTTTAATCTCAACAAAGTCTCCAATCTTTACATCACTTCCTATAACACTTCCCGGTCTTAAATATGCAAACGGTCCAATATGAGTATCATCCCCAACCTGGCTGTCTATAGTTACCGAATTGGCTACCTCTACATTATCGCCGATTTTACATCCCGAAATTCTGGAATTTGGTCCAATAATACAATTTTCACCAATAGCAGCATTTCCTTGGATTATGGTGTTGGGCATAATTGTGGTATCTTCTCCAATAACAACTCCAAAATCTATATATGTCGATAAAGGATCAATTATTGTAACACCTGAAAGCATTATTTCTCTAAGAATACGGGTTCTGATTTCTGATGTAGCAACTGATAATGCTATTCTATCATATACTACAATAAATTGATTTTTATCTTCGGAAGTAAATTTACTCTTATTTGTTATAGATTGGAAAATTTGTTTTAAAACGTCTCTAGAAAGGTTTGAAACACTTAACTCATTAAGCTTTTGTAAAAATATGCTGCCTTTTATTGTGTATACCGAGGCTTTTCCACTACAGTCAAATATAGCCGTAGCATCATTATTTTCCGCAATGTGTTTCTTAAATAGATGTTCAATTGTTTCCGAAAGTACTAAAGGTTGATCTGCCCAGTTAATTATTATGTGTTCTGCAATACCAACAAGCTCTTTACATTTACCAATATCAGTTGAAGAGATTGATTCCGTCGTTTGAGCTATCTCACTAAGAGCCATAACAGACCACTGCAGAATACTTTGTCCTAATACACTATGGCTCTCTTTAGCGCTTTTGGATTTAAAAGCACTGTCATTGCTGTCTGAAATAATCAGTCCTAAATTCATATTCATTATTTAAGCCCCCACTGTATTTTACAGCATCTATTTTCTCATTTTTATATAATAATTTCAACCACCATGGTTACAAAAAAATTATATATTATTTTATATAACTTGTGCATATAAAACAAAAAAGATACTTCTCCAAGTATCTTTTTAAATTCTTATATTTTAATAATTTATCTTTAGAATAAATATCTTTATGCATTTTGGTAGCTCTCTAAAATAATAGCCTGAAGTTTTTCCCTTGCAGCAGTATTTATTGGGTGAGCTATATCCCTGAATTCTCCGTCAGGAGTTTTCCTGCTAGGCATCGCGATAAATAAACCATTTTGGCTTTCAATAACTTTAATATCGTGTACGACAAATTCATTGTCAAAAGTTACAGAAACGACTGCTTTCATTTTACCTTCTGAATCAATCTTCCTAATTCTTACATCTGTAATTTCCATAATGGTGAAACCTCCAAGAAAATTTTATTATGTATAAACAATATTCGTCATTTATACCAAATTCCCTTCTTTTTTTCAACATTATTTTTTACATTTTTCATTTTATTCTACATATTGCAACAGAATTTTTGCTAAATATTTGGTTTAATGTCAATTACTGCATCTTGTTGTAATTCCAGACTTGTGTTTAATTTAACCAGCGAATAGTAGCCATCTACTAATTTTTTGGTTGGCTGGTCAGTTTCAATCATGACTCCAATGCCGACCACCTCACTGTCGAACTGATTTGCCAGTTCAATAATTCCTTTTGAAGTACCTCCGGCCTTCATGAAATCGTCAATAAACAATATCTTAGAATTTCTCTTTAAAGATTTCATGGGCAAAACCATTGTTTGAATTTTTTTTGCTGATCCTGATGCATAGTTTATATTCACAGAAGCCCCATCGGTAGCTTCATTATAATGTCTTACAATTACCAGCGGTACATTTAGATATTGCGCCGTAGCAAAGGCAAGTGGGATACCTTTGGTTTCAACTGTTATCACACAATCCAGCTCCAGATTGGAAAACTTGCTTGCAAACATCATAGCCATTTTGTTTACCCATTCAGGATTATATATTATATCCAGCATATATAAGAATCCTCCCGGAAGTACTCTGTCTGGATGTGATAGTTCCTGTGCCAGCTCAATAAGTGTTTTCTCCGTTTCTTCTTCACTCATAAAAGGAACATACTTTACGCCACCGGAAGCACCGGGTAATGTCACTATATTACCCATGGAGTTTTTTGAAAATGTTTTTTGCAATAATTCCAGATCCTCACTTATGGTTGATTTAGCCGAGCCGAACATTTCCGAAAAGTGTCCTAATGTATATATTTTATTCGGATTATCACACAAAGTTTTTATAATAACAGAAAGTCTTTCATTTCTTTGGATTTTGTCCATACAATCTCCCCACATCATCAAATTACATTCATAGCTATTATACAATAAGTTAATGAATAATAAAATAAATATTCTTATTATTATTCGGATAATTAAAAACAATTAAAATATTTTGATACAAGAGTCATATAATAGTTAGTATGCAACAATTATTCTTTTACAATTATAAGAAAATATTGTATTATCTTTTAAGGTAGATTTATTCACATTGAGGATTTATTTCTCATAATATATTTAGCGATATTAAGGCATGATTAAAAATAACAAAGGAGTGTTTTCTTTGAATAATAATTCAATTATTTTAGATCCAGGACATATCAAGCATGTACATTTTATAGGTATTGGCGGCTCAAGCATGAGCGGCCTTGCCGAAATTCTCTTGAGTCAAGGTTATAAAGTATCAGGTTCAGACATAAAAACTTCAAAAGCAACCCAGAAATTAGAAAACAATGGAGCCATGATATCTATCGGCCACAGCGCAGACAATATCACAACTCCTGATCTGATTGTATATACAGTAGCAGTAAAAGAAGAAAATCCGGAGATGATTCGCTCCCGCGAGCTTCACATACCAATTATTGACCGGGCTGAGCTTCTTGGTCTCCTTATGAAAAAACATTCTTTTGGAATTGCTGTATCAGGGACTCACGGAAAAACTACAACAACTTCCATGATCACAACTATAATGCTGGAAAGCAATACGGACCCTACTGCACATATAGGCGGTGAGCTTGACTGTATCGGCGGCAATACAAGGATTGGTGCATCTGAATACTTTATTACTGAAGCTTGCGAGTATTATGGAAGTTTCTTAAAATTTCATCCGTTTATGGCAGTAGTTTTAAATATAGAACTGGATCATGTTGATTATTTTAAGGATATTGATCATATCAAGTCTACTTTTGACCAGTTTTTGTCGTTGGTCCCGCAAAACGGCTATATAATCGCATGTGCAGATGATGCAAATGCTTTGTCGGTAGTTAGTAGTAAAAAGTGCAACATAATTACTTATGGTTTAAAAAATCCGGATTCAGAGTGGACTGCCCGAAATATTAAATATAGCGATATGGGTTATGCCTCCTTTGATGTTTATTGTAAAGGCAGCTTACTAGGAAATGTAAGTCTTTCTGTTCCAGGTCCGCATAATGTAAGTAACGCATTGGCAGCTATTGCAGCATGCTATACCTGTGGCTGCAGCATGAATAATATAATTTCCGGACTTTTGAGCTTTGGAGGCAGTCACAAGCGTTTTGAATTAAAGGGCTTGGTTGATGATATCAAGGTAATTGATGATTATGCTCACCATCCTTCCGAGGTTCAGGCAACACTAAATGCGGCAAAAAACACTATCCACAAAAAGATGTGGTGCGTTTTCCAGCCACATACTTATACAAGAACAAAAGCATTTTTAGAACAGTTCTCAAAGTCTTTCAACGCTGCTGACAATATAATCATCACAGATATTTATGCCGCAAGGGAAAAAGATCCGGGAGATATTCATTCAAGCACTCTTGCAGATAAAATATGTCAACAGGGTGGAAATGCAATTTACATCAGTGATTTTTTGGAAATCGCCCAGTACCTTGATAAGAATGCACAACCCGGTGATTTGATTCTGACAATGGGAGCCGGCGATATTGTACGGGTTGGGGAAATGTTTCTGAATCTTAGAGGGAACAAGTAGGTAGAAGTATAGGAGTACAGGAGTAGCAGGAGTACAGGAGTATAGAATATTGAAGCTCGGCTTTCGCCGAGCTTTTTAATTTAAAGAGCATTCATTCTGTCTTCTGAATTCTATATTCTGGTTTCTAAATCTTTACCATAGCAAATTTGATCTCACCATCCGCTGCTATTTTTCCGTCCACTGAAGCGGTTACTTTTGCTTTTGTTACCCCTAATTTAGACATAAGAATTTCGGCCTCCAGCCTTAACACATCCCCTGGTATAACCTGATTCTTAAACTTCATATTCTCAATACCTGCAAAAACACCCAACTTTCCTTCATTACCTTCCAAAACAGCAATGGCAATTCCAGCTGTCTGAGCAAGAGCCTCAACAATAAGAACTCCTGGCATTATAGGGTATTCCGGAAAGTGACCCTGAAAAAACGGCTCATTTGCTGATACATTTTTTATTGCTACTACTTTCTTTCCAGGTTCCAGTTCAAGCACCTTATCTACCAGTAAAAAGGGATATCTGTGAGGTAATATTTCTCTAATTTCTTTATTTGTAAGCATTTTTTATCTCCATCTCAAACTTTTTTTTAAGTATAAGCTAAATTATAGCCAATTATTAGAATAAAATCAATGAAACGGACTTTAGGAATATAGAACGCAGGATACAGTAGTCAGAAGATGGTAATCTCAGCTCCGCTGAGATTAATTGAGCCAAATCATAAGAGCCAACTTAGTTCTGTACTACTAAATTCTACTTTTTCATTTCGGTTGGTATCAGCCAACCTACCCGATTCTATACTCCTGCAACTCCTATTACTCCTGTACTTCTAGTACTCCTATTACTCCTGTTACTCCTGTTACTCCTACTACTCCTGATTCCTGACTTCAACAATAAACGCCCCAGCTACAGGTCTTGCAATTCCCCTGTCCGATGGTTTATTCTGAAGTTTGCCCTCAATGAACATTTGCGAAGTTGCTCCTCCATCAAGCATTGCCGCATCTTTTACCCCAATTGAAACCAGATAATCGGCAAGCTCTTTTCCTGTAAAGCCTGTACTATAGCCGGGCTGCCTGCCATCAACTACAATCATCATCACATTTCCATTTTCTTTTATTCCAATAGCCGTCCGTGGATCTCTGTTATTCAGTGTCCCTACCCATCTGTCCTTGTCCGGCGCAACAGCTTTGGAATCTTTCACCAGCATGCTTCCGCACTCATAGGCGTGATATTTTTCTTCCAGCTTTGGTTTTATTGAAAGCGATATACTGTCACCCTTTTTTATTCCAAGTTTATTGACTAGATCTATACTCTCTCCGTAAAAACTGATTAAATAACTGCCTTCTTTTAGATGTACAGGCTGGTTGGAGCTTATTACAGCTGTGACAGAGTCATTTTCAATCATGATGGATTTATGAGTGATTTTAGCCCTGTTTGTAGAACCAAAATCACTTGTATAGAGAACAACATTTTTACCTTTTCCTATTCTATTTACTTCATTAATAGCAGTTTTACCATTTCCATGAATAAGAGTTACTTCCGACTTAATGTTTTTAAAGCCTACCCCTTTCCCATCTATCACCAGGACAGGGCTATAACCGGTAGCGGCTGTTAATAAATTCCCATCTGTTACAACCATACCTACAGGGTCTCCGAATTCATAAAAAAACCCGGCGTTAATTGCAGCATAAGCTCCGGTTCTTTTACATATTTCAGACATTTCTTCAAAGCCAAATATTTTATCGAAGGACAATACCGGTTTAAACTCAACTCTTTCATCCAAGGGATTAAACTCCAGTGTAAATATCTCCTGTTTAAAACCGTTTATTGTAGTGGAAACATGCTTGAATTCAACAGGAACCGGTTTAACCTCTTTGGTTGAGCCGGGCTCTGCATTTGTATTATCAGGTAAAGGCCCCTCTGAAAATAAAAATTGTCCGCCATAGAGTACAATGAGGGACAATATCGTTATTATTGCAAAAATTATTATTAATTTTTTATTATTTTTTTTCATCGACTACGCCTCCACTACTATTTAGTGGATCTTCATGTTTTGAATACTGTTTTGACAGCTGCTTGTACATCATGTCGCCAAGCCCTATCCCCTTTTGGGAAGCAGCCTTGCAAAGCTCATCATCCAGCATGGAATTGTATATCTCTGTTGCAGAATCACTCTGCAGGTAATCCGACTTGGGCACTGTAGCTCTCATTTGTTTGTACATCATGCTAATAAATATGCTTTCGAACTCTTTACAAACTTCTTTAAGCTCAGCGTCATCACCTTTTTCAGTTGCTGCTTTTAGCCTCTTTTCAAAATCATCATCTGTTGCCTTAGCTTTAGCCTTTTGCATATTAGCAATATAATTTTTAGAATTAATATTTCCTACTTCCATAGTTCCTCCATCAACAGTATAATACAAAGACCACGATTTATGCTTAACAACAAAAAGCAAACTTCACACTGTTATCTCTTCAGGTTATTAGCTATTTGAAGCATATCATCAGATGATTGAATTGCCTTTGAATTGATTTCATAGGCCCTTTGAGCAACAATAAGTTTTACCATTTCATCAACCACCTGTACATTGGAAGACTCAAGGAAGCCCTGATTCATGATGCTTTTAGCATTTTCGTCCTCATTGGACTGTATTGGTTCTCCTGTAGCAGAATTTCTCGAGAACAGGTTTCTACCGGTAGCTTCTAAAGCATATTTGTTGGGGAAATGCACCATACTGATTGTTTGACCCATTGGTACACTCACTCCCTGGTTGTCCAGATAGCTCATAGCCCCATTTGTGCTTACTACCAGCTTTGAAATATCAATTGTTGAATCGAATACAATTTCTTGTTCCGCATCGTCCAAAACAGGATATCCATCAGATGTGGTCAACCTTTTCAGCCCATCTTCAGTAACGCTTATTTTAAATGATCCATCTCTTGTATATTGTACGTCTCCGGTAGGTCCTAATACGGTAAAGAAACCTTCCCCTTCGATAGCAAAATCAAGATTTGAACCCGTTTTTTCCGGATTTCCGCTTTCGAAATTTCTAACAGTAGAATTGACCATCGTTCCATGTCCAACCTGAAGATTTACGGGTTCTCCACCGTTATCCAGCACATAAGCCCTGTTCATGGTTTCATATAAAAGATCCTTAAACTCGGCTCTTTCTTTCTTATATCCTGTAGTATTGACATTTGCCAAATTATTTGAAATTACATCTACATTAAACTGTTGAGCCTTCATACCTGAACCAGCTGTCCACAATGCTCTCATCATAAACTGTTTCCTCCTAATATTACCAGCCAATTATTACTTAATATATAAATTTATTCATTAATCTGCTTACCTTACGGCACCAACCTCATTTACAGCCTTACCCAGCGTCTCGTCCTGCGCCTGCAAAATCTTCTGATTGGCCTCATATGCTCTCATTACTGTAATCATATCAACCATTTCAGTAATAACATTTACATTTGATTGTTCCAAGTAGCCCTGTAAAACAGTCCCACCAAAATCAACAGTTTCACTGCCGGAATTTTGTATAAGATTTTCTCCGTATTTTCTTAATTGAGTTGCGTCAGCGAATTGTGTTATTAAAAGTCTGTCCACCTTCTGCCCGTTCTGAACAATATTTCCCTTGTCATCAACTGCAAACTCTCCGTTTTGAAGTGTAATAGGTCCATTTTCTCCAAGAACGAAATATCCCTCTTTAGTTACCAGTTGATTATTTGAATTTAGAAGAAATGACCCGTCTCTGGTATAAAACTGATTTAAATTATTGTCATCTGGATTAATTACACCTATTGTAAAAAACGCCGGGCTCTGCTCCGTCCCTGCATTGTCATCACTTATTGCAAAATCATAAGAACTGCCGGTCTGTAAAAGCTGACCCTGTGTATAGTATGTATAGACTTCTCCAACGTCACTGCTAAGCTGCATAGTACCTACGTTAGCAGATGGATTTGATGGACTCCTGGTATCATTTATTCGTTTTACTAAAATATCAGGAAAGCTCTCAAAAACAACAGTGTCCTTCTTGAATGCAGAAGTGTTTACATTTGCCATGTTATTTGTTATTACATCAAGTTTTTTAGTATTTGCAAGCATACTCCATCCGGAAGTATATAGACCTCTTATCATGAGTAATCTCCCATCATTAAAAATCAATCACTAAATTTATCGGTATCTTTATAAATTTACTTAATAACGAATGAAAAAATAAATAAGAGCTCTTTTTTCGGTTCAGAAAAAAAGCTCTTTTGTACATCAGTTCAGAGAAAATTTCCCGATAGTAGGAAAATTTTCTTACCTCTATGCGTTTCAACGAGGCGGGAGATATGTGCTCACCGCCTGAAAATCAAAGCGGTATCAACCACCTATCGAGGTGGGAGACATCTATTGCCTCGTTACCTTTTATAATTTCCTCTGCCTGTAGATATGGCACTTTCTTCTATTGCCTCAATATTATCCAAAGCCTTTCCTGTTCCCATTGCAACACAGGAAATGGAGTCATCAGCAATTAAAACATTGATACCTGTCTTCTCCTGAAGAAGCTTGTCAAGGCCGTAAATCAAGCTTCCACCACCCGTCATGACAATACCTCTGTCACTGATGTCAGCTGCTAACTCAGGAGGTGTGCGTTCCAAAACTGAATGTACAGCTTCAACGATACTTGAAATAGGTTCTTCCAGTGCTTCCATCATTTCTGAGGAAGAAATTGTGATTGTTTTTGGTAATCCTGAAATTAAGTTTCTACCCCTAATGTCCATTGTAACATCCTGAACTCTTGGGTATACTGTACCTAAATTTATTTTTAGTTCTTCTGCCGTTCTTTCGCCAATCATAATATTATGCTTTTTGCGCATATACCTTACGATTGCTTCATCAAACTTATCTCCAGCAATTTTGATTGAAGTACTTACAACTGTTCCACCCAATGAAATAACTGCTATATCGGTTGTTCCACCACCAATATCAACAACCATGCTACCGCATGCTTTTGCAATATCAATTCCGGCACCGATAGCCGCAGCTATAGGCTCCTCTATCAAATATGTTTTCCTTGCACCGGCCTGCATTGAAGCATCGATTACTGCTCGTTTCTCAACTTCAGTAACGCCGCTTGGTACACAAACCATTATCCTCGGTTTGAAAAATCTTCTGCTTCCGGTTACCTTGTTAATAAAATATTTAAGCATACGTTCCGTAATATCATAATCGGATATTACACCCTCTCTAAGAGGTCTGATAGCAACTATATTCCCAGGTGTCCTTCCAAGCATTCTTCTAGCTTCTTCACCTACTGCTAAAAGCTTGTTTGTATTTTTGTCGATAGCAACAACAGAGGGTTCTCTTAAAACAATGCCCTTTCCTTTAATATAAACCAGTACTGAAGCGGTACCTAAATCAATTCCTATATCCTGTCCAAAACCCAAACAAAACAACTCCTTAATATCCTATTTTAAATATATTTTTATAACGCCTAGATTCAAAATGAAATTTTTCGATTGTAGAAAAATTCCATTACATCAGCGGCGTTTCAACGAGGCAGGAGATATGCTCACCGCCTGAAAATCAAAGGCGATACCCACCACTTGTAGAAGTAGGGAACATTTTCTTGCCTCGTTACACAATCACCACAAGTAAAATTCTGGGGATATTAACAAATCTAAAAATTATCTATTAATTATCTTATCATAATAAATCAAATATGCAACTAAAAAAAAGAGTTACCTGTATCTTGAACGTGGTAATTTTTCTCAGGATACATGTAACTCTCTATATAATTATTGCGTCACAGTGCTATCTTATCTAATATTCCTGTCAACTTGGCTATTGCTATGCCATAGTTGCATATTTTCACATGTTGAGCCTGAGCTGCTGCAATACGTGTCAATACATACTTTCTGTTAAACATACAGCTTCCGCATTGGATAATCAACGTGTATTTTGACAGATCTTTCGGAAAGTCACTACCGCTAACTACATCAACAGTCAGACCCTGCCCCACCTTGTTTTTCAACATTCTGGGCAGCTGCACCCTTCCGATGTCCTCACTTAAAGGAGCATGTGTACAAGCCTCGGCAATCAGAACTGCCGACTCCTCAGTAAGTGAGTCTATTGCCTTTGCACCCTCTACAAAAGCAGCTATATCTCCCTTGTACTCAGCAAACAGCACTGAAAAGGAAGTTAAAAGGCTTTCTTGAGGTTTTTTTTCATATACTTTACCAAATACCTGTGAATCAGTAATAATAAGCTTTGGAGGTTTGGACAGTGACTTTAGTGCCTCATTCAATTTGTCGGTAGTTACGCTCATTACCAGGCATTTGTTGTCCAGCAAATCCCGAATCACCTGCACCTGTGGTAAAATAAGTCTTCCCTTTGGAGCCTGTATGTCCTGTGGCATAACCAGTAAAACCAAATCCCCTTCCGCAACCAAATGAGAAGTAATGCTTTTAACTTCGAAATCTGGGGGTATTGCCCTTACCAGCTCTTCCTTTACCCTGTCAAGACCGGTCTTTTCCTTTGCACTGATCACAATAGGTGACAGTCCAAGCTCCGCATATACCTTTTCTGCAATTTCAGCTGCATTATCAATGATGTCAGCTTTATTGACAACAGGTACAATTGGGATACTTCGCTTTTTAAGCTCATCAGTCCACTCTTTTTCATATGAAAGGTCAGTACCACAGAAAAATACAATTGCCACATCTGTTTTGTCAACAGCTTTTCGTGTTTTTTCAATACGCATTTCTCCTAAGATTCCTACGTCGTCAAAGCCGGCAGTGTCAATAAACATTACAGGCCCGATCGGATGCAACTCCATTGCTTTATAAACCGGATCGGTAGTTGTACCCGCTATTTCGGATACAAGGGCAATATCCTGTCCTGTAATTGCATTTATCAAAGATGATTTCCCACTGTTTCTTCTGCCATACAGGGCAATGTGCAATCTATTTGCACCGGGTGTATTTGTCAGGCTCATATTTTACCTCCATCAATAGTTAGAATCTGAAATCCCGCTTCCCTTGATTAAGATCACTAAGGTGCTCTATAACCAATCTTTTTACATCCGGATGCTTAAGGGTTTCCACTTCGCTCGCAATAAGCTGTTCCCCTTTTTTACGGGTATCCTCGGAGGCATAGTCCTCCAGGTATTCTTTCAGAGTCATTAATGCGTTCGGATGACATACATTGGCTATTGCTCCGCTCTTTACAAGTCTCATAAATCTGTCTCCGGTTCTACCCTCACGATAGCAAGCTGTACAGAAACTAGGTATATAGCCAAGCTCAAGCAGCCAATTTACAACTTCGTCCAGTGTTCTGGTATCAGCAACTTCAAACTGTGCAGAATTCTCCTTTTCCTTTTCAGCATACCCTCCAACACTGGTAGAAGAAGCTCCGCTGATTTGGGATACACCAAGTTTTAATACCTTTTCCCTGGTTTTCTGTGATTCTCTTGTCGAAACAATAATACCGGTATATGGTACAGTAATTCTTAGTATAGCTACAATTTTTGCAAATATTTTATCTGAAATTGCATTTGAGTATTCATCCAAATCAACATCATCAGCAGGACGGATACGCGGAACACTTATGGTGTGAGGGCCAACACCCATTGCAGCCTCCAGATGCTCTGCATGCATTAACAAACCTACGAAGTCATATCTATACATATTCAGTCCAAATAACACTCCAAGCCCTACATCGTCAATTCCACCTTCCATGGCTCTGTCCATTGCCTCTGTGTGATATGCATAATTGTGTTTTGGTCCCTTTGGATGAAGGTACTCATATGTTGGTTTGTGATAGGTTTCTTGGAATAATATATAGGTACCTATTCCTGCATCTTTGAGCTTTCTGTAATTTTCTACTGTTGTAGCAGCTATATTGACATTGACACGTCTGATGGCACCATTTTTATGCTTTATACTGTAAATTGTTTTGATACTTTCCAACACATATTCAATTGGATTTAGTTCCGGATGTTCACCTGTTTCCAGCGCCAAACGCTTATGTCCCATATCCTGCAGAGCAGTTACTTCCCTTATTATCTCTTCCTGCGAAAGCTTTTTACGGGCAATGTGCTGATTAGTGCCGTGATATGGGCAGTACCTGCACTCATTTACGCAGTAATTGGAAAGATAAAGAGGTGCAAACATAACGATTCTGTTGCCATAAAATTTCTGCTTTATTTCTTGTGCCAAGGAGAACATTTTTTCTTTAATATCATCCAGGTCACATTCTAAAAGAACAGCAGCCTCTCTATGTGTCAGGCCTTTATATTCTTTGGCTTTTTCGAGAATTCCTTCTATCAGAGCTCTATTACTCTTATTTTTCTGGGCATAGTCCAGTGTATCAAGTATTTCTTCATCATTAATAAATTCTGTTGCTACCTTTGATTTGCTATTATACATAGTATTTATCCTCCATAATTTAGACCTTCGAGTACACAGTCTTTGTATTCACTCCAGGAAGCATTCCCAGTTTCCCTGAAATAGAACTTATTACATCATTTGGTGCATCCACTACAACGCTGATAATACTAACACCCTTGTCACGATAAGGAATACCCATTCTACCCACCACATACTTTCCAAATTCGTGCAGTATGTTATTTATCTGCTCTGCAGAAGATATATTTTCAACAATTATACCTAT
>CAYQCA010000031.1:0-17626 GCA_964415835.1 uncultured Clostridium sp.
ATTCCATGGAATTTAATTATGGTTGGATCCATATATGCTTTACTACCTATTTTCTTTTTGTTCTTTTTTGTTCAAAAGTATTTTGTGGAGGGAATAGTCTTAACCGGACTCAAATAGTCTGTATAACCCTATGCGGGCTATCTGATTTCAAAAGATTAAGCTTCCATTAAATAATAACCATCAAATTAAAGGAGGATTTTCAAATGTTAAAAAGCAAGAAACTTCTAGCTTCCTTTTTATGTATCCTTGTAACTACAGCTATTGTATTTTCAGGATGTGGTACTAAAGGCGGCGAAAAGACAGACCCTACGTCAGAAGCAAACAAAACAGTATCTGACAGTACAGGCAAGGGATCCCTAAAGGGCACCGTAACCTATTTAACTTTGAATCAGGAAGACAGAAATTACGTAACCAAATTAATTCCTGATTTCAATAAGAAGTTCCCCGATATTAAAATTGAAGTTGTAACAGCACCTTATGATCAATTTGATCAAAAGCTTCAGACTATGATGGCCGGCAATACACCACCCGATGTCACTTCTCACTTTGGACAGTCAGGTTTTATTGACTATTATAATAAGAATATGCTTCTAGACTTAACGCCAATGCTGCAAGCCGACGGATATGATCCTGTAGCGGTAGGTATCCCCGAAGAAATTGCCAATATTTATAAAATAGACGGCAAAACCTACGGACTGCCTTTGAATACATACGTATCAGTAATGGCTTATAATAAGGACTTGTTTGATGCAGCCAAGGTTCCGTATCCACCTGCCGACTATGAAGATAAAAGCTGGACCTGGGATAAAATGATTGAGGATGCAAAAAAGCTTACAAAAAACTCCTCAAACATGTCCGAAGCGACCTATGGTATAGAGTGGTTCTGGGCTGAACCCGATATGAGACCGTTGTATTTCGGAGCGAAAATATACTCTGATGACACATGGACAAACGGAGGCAACCCTTCTGAAGTATACTTCAATACTCCAGAGGTAATTAATGCATACCAGAAGCTTTCCGATTTAATATTCAAGGATAAAATCAGTCCCACAGATTCCATAGTTCAAGGTCTTGGCGGTCAGAGCGGTGAATCCTTTACCAGCGGAAAAATCGCAATGAAACCAGCGGGCTCCTGGCTACTTGCCGGCACTAACGAGTTACCTTTCAAGGTAGGAGTTGCTGCTATACCGATTGGCGGAAATGATAAAATAAGAGATACACTGTATGTTGACCCATTGGTGATTTTAAAAGACAGCAAGCATCCGCAAGCAGCTCTGGAGTGGATTAAATTTAATCTTGAACCGGAAATCCAGGAAAAAATGATAGACCTGAGCGGCGGGAATCCACCTGCTAACATGAAGGCTTTTGATAAGTACTGCACCTTCTTCCCAAATATTGATGCAGCGGATCTGAAAAAAGTATATGAAGGCGGTATCAAATACGGTACGGAATCTTATAACCATCTTATTAACAACTACTCACAAATCTGGACTATAGTTAAAAACGAAACCGACCCATGCCTGCTTACCGGTAAGTCAACAGCTGCAGAGATTGCCCCTATTGTACAGGAGAAAGTTGAAAAATTGCTAAAGGAATTAAAATCTAAGGAATAATTAAATAATATTTAAAAGTATTTGCCAATTTGCTATAATGATACAGGTAGTACCCTGCCTGTATCATTATAGCTAAGAAAACGCTAAAAATAATCGCGATTTTAAAAAGTTGAAGCAGATATTATTTTTTGCCAATTCCATAAGGAGAAAGTTATGAAGTATAATATTTATGATGTAGCCAAAAAATCTGGCGTATCTATAGTTACAGTATCAAAGGTAATTAATAATTCCGGAACCGTACGGGAGAAAAATCGTCAAAAAGTTCTGCAGGCAATGAAAGAGCTGAACTATAATCCTAGTGCTGCTGCCAGAAGTCTTGCCAGTGGCAAAACACGGGTTATAGGTCTTGTTATCGACAGTCTCACTGATACATTTCTATCTTCAGCCTTGAGTGCCATAAATCAATGTCTTGAAAAACACGGCTATTTCTTAGCCCTTTCATTGGTAGAAGAAGCAGACGACAAAGACAACATTAAAGTTCCTTATCTTTTTCAGGAAGACAGAGTTGACGGATTATTAATTGTATCACCGGTATATGAAGATATGTACATTCTTGAGTTAAAGGGTAAAAAAATACCCTTTGTTCTGATGGACAATCAAAAGTTACATCATTCTATACCATCAATAGTTGTCAATAACTATAAGGGTGGATATGATGCAACTCGTCACCTTATAGAGCTCGGTCATAAAAATATACTTCATATAAGCGGACCTGATCTTTACATGTCCAGTCGTGAAAGAATAAAAGGATATATAGATGCGATGTCCGAAGCAGGTTATAGGACTCATATCATAAATAGCAGTGAGTTTTCAATTGCAAGCGGTTATGAAATAACTCAAAGGCTTTTATCTGATGGCCTTTTAAACTGCACAGGAATTTTTGCAGCCGATGATTATATCGCCTTTGGGGTAATAGATGCTTTAAGAAATGCAGATATCAAGGTTCCCGGCGACATATCCGTAATCGGCTACGATGACCAGGAGTTGGCGTCCTCCTTCCACCCGGGACTTACAACAATTAAGCAGCCCGCGGAAGAAATGGGTCTAATAGGAGCAGAAACACTAATAAAAATTATCAGAGGCGAATTAAAAAGATTCAATACAGTTGCACTAGATCCCACCTTAGTTGTCAGGGAATCAACAGCAGCACCCAAATCAAAATAGCATTTCCTTGGCAAGTTCATTTTTGAGTCCCGGCCAATCTAGTTCATTTAATTTCCGTAAAAGTTTTCTTACATGCCAAAAAATAACTAAATATTGTATGAAGTCGGTACAATATTTGCCATTTATATAAGCGCTTATATTTTTAATATTTATTAAATTTTTTTATACATATGACAAATCAAGCATTTTAAGACACAAATGAAAAATAAATAAATATTAACGTTATAAGATATTCAAAAGGTGGTGATAGAAAAATATATTATCTGCATTTTGCAATTAATTTTATTTTATGAAAGGAGTATCAAAATGCGTATTAACAAAAAATTTAAGAAAAATCTGCACATCATGCTTTCTGTGTTTCTTGCAGTATGTATGCTGTCAACGAGCTTTACCGGAACAGTGTTTGCAGGTGAAAAGGAAGTACTTGGAGATGGAGTGGTTGCTGAAATTGCGCAAATACCCGAAGCGCAGGGTACTACTACCGGAAGTGCCATTACCATTGCATCATGGGTGTTCAGCGACGAAGGCGATAAGGACACATTTATTGCTACAGACGGTATTTACAGGCAGGCATCTATTTTCCGGGCGGAAGGCGGCCCTACCTTCGAAGAAGTGGATAATACCACAAAAGCTCTAAAATACCAAGGCTGGGACAATGGAACAATGAAAAAGTATTGGCTGGCCACTGTTTCCACAAAGGGTTTAAAAAATATAACACTATCTTCTGAGCAAACCTCTTCCGGCTCAGGTCCCAGGGATTTTAAAGTCCAGATAAGCTCAGACGGACAGCAAACCTGGACTGATGTGGATAATAGTATCATAAAGGTGCCTGGAGTTAAGGAGTATGGACCAACCAGTACATTAAACAATCTCCCTCTATCAGACGCAGCAAAAGATAAGGAGCAGCTCTCTATTCGCTGGGTGGTTACTTCAACTGAAGCTACCAAGCCAAGCAATCCTGCCGTAGGAAGCAGTGGTACAGGCTATATAAAAAATGTTATTGTTAAGGGTGAGCAAATAGAAGGCTCAGATATTTCCATTCCTACTGTAGGGCTTGTTAGATCACCAAAACCAGGTGCTTCTGATGTTGAAGCTGATGCCGTATTGACTATAAAATTCAGCAAACCGATTACTCTTAATAAAGAGTACAGTGCAACAATAGTTGAAAATGGAGTAACAACCTTAGGAGGTATCACTGTTGAAGCAAATAGTGATACGTTGACGATAAATCATCCGGATTTTGCATATGAAAAGATCTATAAAGTAACTATCCCCAAGGAACTAGTAAAAGGTACAGATGAGGTTGCTCTTGGTAATGATATTTTCTGGAGTTTTTCAACAAAACAAAATCCGGCAAAACCTAAACTAATAAATATGACATTCAACGGAGATCCAAAGACAAGCAGAGCCTTTGCCTGGTATACCGATGAAGGAGTAGAAGGTTCCCAGATACAGGTCGTTGAAACTTCAAAAATTGCAAACGGTATATTCCCGGAAGAGGAGGCAATGACTTTTAATGGCACGACAGAGACTGTTGATGTCTTTATGTCGACAGACGACAGAGACGAGCAGGAATATACAAAGTATGCCAGCCATAAGGTTATTGCAGATAAACTCACTCCAAACACAAGCTATTCCTACCGTGTCGGCAGTGGTGAGCCTACGGTTTGGAGTAAAACAGGCTCCTTTGTTACAGATGCTTCGGAGAAACAGGATTTCCACTTTGCCGTAGGCTCGGATTCACACGCGGAGTCGCCGGAAGTCGCCAAGTATTGGAAAGATACATTGAGAAAGGCAATTGATAAAGTCAATCCAAAATTCTTCATACTGACAGGAGACCTGGTGAGCTATGGGGATCAGGAACCTGAATGGCAGTCTCTTCTTGGCGTGCCGGAGGACGAGCTTGCTAATTGCCCTATCGTACCCATTCTTGGTGGTCATGAAGTACACGACTATGATGAGGATGAGAATACTGACACCGATAATTTCTTCTACCACTTCAATTTACCTGAAAGTGCCAATATAGGCGGAAGAACTCAAAAAGGCTCTGTTTACGCTTTTGAATATGGGGATGCACTATTTATGCAGTTTAACTCCCAATTTGCAGGAGAGCTTAACGATAACGGAGAAATTGAGTATGATGATCCTGAATTTTATGCACAATTGGATTGGATGAAAAACCAAGTGGCTAAGTCTGATGCAAAATGGAAATTTGTTTCATTTCATAAGGGTGCATATTCTGTAGGCGATAATGGAACCCTTTGGGAAGCAAACCGCATGAAGTTCTATAGAAAATATTTGATTCCAGTATTCGATGAGCTTGGTGTTGACATGGTATTTGTAGGTCACGACCATATGTATATGCGCTCCTATCAGATGCTTAACGATACACCTCTGAAAGACTATAACAAACATGAAGTTACCGACCCGCAGGGAACAGTTTACATGATGACCAACTCAGTCGGAAGTAAATTCTATGACAGAACAACAGAAGACGAGGATGGAAACCCTATTCCTCCTGAAAAGCTGCCTATAGATTACTGGTCATGGATTGACGAGCAACCCGGCAAGAAGATGTTTGTTGATGTATCCGTAAAGAGTGATGAGCTTAAGGTGACATCCTACACCGCAAAAATAGGTGAGGATCTTGCTGTCTATGATCATTACACGATAAACAGAAATGATACTAAACCGGAAATGGTTCAAGCTGCAAAGGTTGAGCAGTCAGGAGCAAAGGCAGTCCTATCCTGGAAGTCTCCTTCCGGTACTACAGAGCCGGTAAGGGGTTTCAGACTTTATGAGAAAAACGATAAGGTAAAGTCAAACTGGAGCGTATATATTCCCGCTGTTAAGGATCAGACTGATTATAGCTATACTGTAGATAATATAATTTCCGGGAAAAAATATGATTTCATTATTAAAGCAGTAGGTGTCAGGAACAACTCAGACCCTGTTTCAGTTGAACTGAATGCCGGATTGGTGCCAGGAGATAAGGAACCCGTTAAGGTATTTCCTCAGCATACTGCCTATACCAGCGGAACTATCAAACCAAGCCATGTTACGCAGGATCAAATGGATAAGACCGTGTCAAAGCTATACGACGAGTGGAAATCCAAATATCTGAAATTAAATCCTTATAACTCCGATCAGTACTATGTGTGGTACAGTGATGGAGACTGGTTTACAGATAATGAAATAACCGTTTCCGAAGCACATGGCTATGGAATGATGATTCTCGCATTAATGGCCGGACATGACCCTGAGGCAAAAGTCTGTTTTGATGGAATGTACCGTTATTTCAGAGCACATCCCAGTAAAATGAATGAAGATTTAATGGCATGGCAGCAGGCTGATAAGAATAGAAAAATTGTCGATATCAATGGGGTCGACTCAGCTACAGACGGAGATATGGATATTGCTTATGCACTCCTTCTTGCGGATAAGCAATGGGGTAGCAACGGAGATATAAATTATCTGGCCGAGGCTAAAAAGGTTATCAATGCCATAATGGAAAGTGATGTAAACAAAAGTGAATGGATTTTAAAATTGGGAGATTGGGCATCCGATGATAGTCCTTCGACTCGTCCATCAGATTTCATGCTCCAGCATCTGAAGGCATTTGAAAAAGCCACAGGTGACAGTAATTGGAACAAAGTCATTGATAATACCTATGGGATTATCCAGAGCATATTTAAAGAATATAGCCCGAATACCGGTTTACTTCCCGATTTTGTTATAAAGAAATATGGCAAATTTATGCCAACACCACCGGAGTTTCTGGAATCTGATAATGACGGTTTCTACTACTATAATTCCTGCAGAACTCCCTGGCGAATTGCAACAGATTATCTTATGACCGGAGATACAAGAGCAAAAACACAGCTTGACAAGCTTAATGAGTGGATTCGAACAAAGACTGGAAACGAGCCTGAAAACATTACCGCAGGCTATAAATTGGATGGTACTAGTATTGAAGACTATGAAGACCTTTCATTCTCTGCCCCATTTATGGTGAGTGCGATGATAAATAAGGACAATCAGCAGTGGCTCAATGATTTATGGGATTATAACATGAAAGTATCCACGATAGATGATTTATATTTTGGTAACTGCATCCGTTTGCTCAGTACAATTGTTGTCACCGGCAACTGGTGGTCTCCATCGAGCTCGGAAACAAAGCCTGAGAATCCCGACAACAGTGGTGGCAATACATCAGTAACTGATCCGGCTCCTGTTTCAGTATCACAAAATATAATTACAGCCACAGCAAAGCTTGATAAATCAGGAGTAGCAATAGCTGAAATTGATTCCTCCTATATCGATTCTGCATTTAAAAATGCAAAAGAAGATAAAGCCGGAATCAAGGCAATAGAGATAAAAATGCCCAAGCTTGAAGGAGCAAATGCTTATGAATGTGCAATCCCATTAAACGCTCTTGCTTCCTTAAATACAAAAAATCAAATTATTTTGAAAACCGATATTGCAACAGCAGTTCTCCCTGATAATATGCTATCAGGAATTGCAGATGCTGGAGGAAAAACAGCCGGTATCACCATTGGAAAAGGTGACAAATCTGCATTGCCCGGAGATGTAACAAAAGCAATCGGTGAACGCCCGCTTGTGCAGCTCACTATGAATGTGGATGGTAAAAAGATCGATTGGAAAAACGAAAGCGCAGCAGTAAAAGTATCCATTCCATATATTCCAACAGATGAAGAACAAAGAGACACTGAGCATATTGTTATATGGTATATTGATGGTTCCGGAAAAATTGTATCTGTACCAAATGGCCGCTACGACCCGGCAACCGAATCTGTAACCTTTATTACCACCCATTTTAGCTATTATTCAATTGCCTATGTTAAGAAAACCTTTGCTGATTTGAGTAGTATAGATTGGGCAAAAAATCAAATAGAAGTACTGGCCTCAAGAGGTATAGTAAGCGGTGTCTCATATGACTTGTTCGGTCCGGCTGATTCTATTACCAGAGGTGATTTTGTTGCATCGCTGATAAAAGCTCTGGGACTTACAACAGAGTTCGCCGGTAACTTCGACGATGTTAAACAAGGCACAAACTACTATGAAATCGGAGTTGCAAAGAAGCTTGGTATAACAGCAGGTACAGGAGACAACAAGTTCAGCCCCGACGCTCCGATTTCGAGACAGGATATGATGGTTCTTACCGCGAAAGCATTGGAGAAGATGAAAAATCTAAAGGTAGTTGGGACCTCTAGCGTTTTGGATAGATTCAATGATATAGAAGATGTCTCAAAATATGCGCTAAATAGCGTAAAAACTCTTGTCCAGGAAGGGCTGATTTCAGGCAGCGGAAATAAGATAAATCCCCGCTCAAAAACTACCCGCGCCGAAGCTGCGGTAATGCTGTATAAGATATTTAGCAAATATGCTTTTTGAGGTATCTGATGTCAAAATAGAGTATGATGTTTAATTTTTAGATAGTGTCTTGTCAAGCTGTGTAAATTGCCATCTACTTTGAATAATATAATGTTACCGCTAATGTGGTTGTCAAGGGCCAACGCCAGGTTTATCCTTGGCAACCATATTTTTTAAAAGCCAAGGTTCTCAAGCCATTTGATTAATAGCTTTGCCCATTGGGCTGCTTGAGTATTCGATGGGATATCTGTGTTATTGTCGTCCGCCAATCCTAAACCATGAGGCCCATGGGGAAATATGTGCAGCTCATAAGGGATCCTCCGGTCGGAGAGCTCCTTAGCCATACTTAAGATATGTTTAACATTTACAATGTCATCGTCAGCCGTCTGCCATAAGAAAAAAGGCGGCGAATCGTCTCTAATGTTTTTATCAGGTGAATACTCAACTATTTTTCTGATGTCGTTTCCGGTGTCCAACAGCCACTCCAATCCGGGAACAGATGCCAATGAAACAGAGCCGTAGCACTGGATTGCCGCATCGGGACGCGAAGATTTAAGCTCTATGGGATCGGTTGCCTCGCAGTTCCCGCTGTCATATAGGGTTGCGGTCAATCCGGCGAGATGTCCGCCAGCTGAGAACCCCAAAATGGCGATCTTATCCGGCTTAATATTAAACTCCTCGGCACGAAATCTCATCAACCGAACTGCACGCTTTGCATCTGCCAGTATGTCCGTTGGCTTATACGGCTTAACTCTATAGTCAAGGACTGCTGCCCCGAACCCGGCTGAATGAAGATATTGTGCTACCGGTTTTCCTTCATACTCGGATTTACATAAGTATGCACCACCGGCGCAGACGATTACCGCACCGCGAGGAGCACCTTCATGGGCAGGTAAAATTGCCAAGGACGGCTGCCTCTGTCCCTCAATGGAAGGATCAAAGCCGGGAGCACCTTCATCCCAAAGAGGGATTTGCTCCATTGTGTCGAGTTCGTCATACCAGTTCCTCATAATTATTTTAATTTCTTCATCCTCAAGCATTTTCCAGCCTCCTTATATAAAAATCACAACTTTATCATTAATATTTAGAACGAACTATCAATTATACCTTCTGCCGATATCTCATGATCCTGCAGATATACTCTCCTATATCCCTTATTGTATCATCACATTCAGGGAATTTTCCAATAAAAGAATGAAATCCATGGAACATTCCTTCCCATACTTTAAGAGATACATCCACGCCTGCATTTGCAGCTCTATCGGCCAGCCTTGTAGAATCTGAAAGCAGGATCTCATCTGTCCCGACCTGGATCATAATAGGAGGGAAACCATTGTAATCACCAAACAACGGTGAGAGGTAAGGATTCTTCAAGTCCGCACCAGGTGCAAATGCTTCAAACATTTGAACAACCTCACCTTTTGCCAGGATCGGGTCTATATCTGCTTTGGTCTTATGGGATTCTCCTTCCAAAGTCATATCGGTAAGAGGTGATATAGCTATTACTGCTGCCGGAAGAGGATCTCCTTTGTCCTTCAGTGCCAGCGCAGTCGACAGCATAAGCATTCCGCCGGCAGATTCTCCCATAATAATTATACCGCTTGAAGGAATACCTTCCTCTAAAAGCCCCCTATATACAGCCAGACAATCTTCATTGGCAGCCGGGTAAACATATTCCGGTGCAAGTCGATAACCTACCGAGATTAAGTTCAGGCCGGCAGATTTAGCAATGGCCGATACCAGGAAACGGGTGGAATCGATTGAAAAGCACGTAAAACCACCACCGTGAATATACATGATCGTTTTATCGGCAGGAGCTTTTTCCAGCGTGATCCATTCTGCATCCACCCCGTGGAAATTGCATCTCCTGAACTCACAGCCTTCCGGCACCGGCAAGCCGGTATATAGCTGCTCTATAATTTCACGCTCTTTAACAAAATCCAATTCTCTATTTGGATCAAGCTGCTTTCTGTTTTTTAATAATTCCAGTTTAATAGCCAGACTTTCTTTACTCTGCATATCTGTTTTACCCCTTTACTGCGCCTGATGTCAGGCCTTCTACAAAATATTTTTGTGTAAATATGAAGGTTATGAACAGGGGGATTAGGATCATGCATATTGCAGCGGTCATAAGTCCCCAGTCAGTGGTATATTGCCCCTGGAAGCTGAGCAGTCCGACAGTAAGAGGTATACCCCTATCGGACGTTAATGTGGTAATTTGAGCCCACATGAGTTCTCCCCAAACAAAGCAAAAGTTCAACACGGTACATGTAGCCACTGCTCCCTTGGCAAGGGGCAGGATTATACGAAACATGGTATTGAGCTCGCTGCTTCCATCCATCCTTGCAGATTCCAGCAGCTCTGCAGGGATGGTCTGGAAGAAATTCTTCAATATAACAATAGTGCCGGGCAGCAGCCAACCGATATATGCAAAGGTAATAGGAAAATAAACTATATTCATTAGCTTTAGTTTGCTCATAAAAATATATAAAGGCATAATGATGGATTCGGTAGGCAAAATTTGCACGATAACCAATAGGGCAACTATTGCTTCGACAAAAGGGACTTTCAACCTTGCAAGGGCATATGATGCAAACGTGCCTAAAACTGTAACAACTGTAAGAGAAATAACTGCAATAGCTATACTGTTGAAAAAATATTCTCCTATATGGCCTTGTATAAAGGCGTTGGCATAATTATCAAAATGAAATTTGGATGGCAAAGCCCATATGTTGCTGTAGAATTCATCCGCCGTTTTAAATGAGGTAAGAAAAGTAAATAACATAGGATATATGTTTATGACAACGAGTACGGTTAATATAATCCTCATGATATTTTTTGCTATGAAATTCGGCTCTCGGGTCGCCTTTTGCAGGTAATACTCTTTAATACTCATATTTTTCCCCCCTTGTAAGCCTTTGAGCAACCAGGATGGATATCGAAACCAAAATAGTGAGCAGCACGCCTATTGAAGATGCATATCCGAACTGATTGTACTGGAACCCGACTTCCAGCATTCTAATAGGAATCGTTTTGGAAAAATCTCCGGGTCCTCCTTTGGTCATCGTCCAAACAACATCATAGGTCTTGAAGGACCACATAAGCACCATCATTATGGTGAGTTGTATTGTGGGTTTGATAAGCGGAAGAATAATAATTCCGACCTGTTTGAAATATCCGGCTCCGTCTATTCTTCCTGCTTCAAACATGGAGGACGGGATTGTATTGATGGCGGTATAAAACAGCATCATTACTATACCTGTAAATCTCCAGCCACCGATGATGGCTATACTCCAAAGGACTGTCCCCGGTTCTCCCAGCCAAGCATGCTGCAGGCTGCTGAGGCCGACAAGCTTTAACAAATTGTTAAGCAGACCTAAATCAGGGCTCAAAATAAATACAAACAGGAGTCCTATTACAGTAAACGGAGTCATACTGGGTGTAAAAAAAACAAACCTGAAAAAGGCGCCTTCCTTTTTTCCCATCCTATATATCATCAAAGCAAGCACAAGCCCTGATAAGATTGCAATAGCTGAGGAAAACACCGAAATAAAAATTGAATTGTAAAATCCCATCATGGTAACATGATCTTTAAACACATTTATATAATTTTCAAAACCGACAGGCTTTATTGCGGAATTTCCATTCCATGAAGTAAAAGATAACAGCAGATTCCAAAAAATCGGAATCACGATGGCAATGGCTATGAAGAAAAGAGCTGGCAGCATGAAAAGGATTCCGACAATCCTCAACCTGGAAGAGTTACTGCCTCTCTTGATCAAATTGTTCACATTATTCGCCCCCTTATTATAACGCATCAGTTCAGAGAAAATTTTTCGACTGTAGATAAATTTTTTTACATTTGCGGCGTTTCAACGAGGCGGGAGATATGCTCACCGCCTGAACACCAAATCGGTACCCGCCACTTGTAGAAGTGGGGCGGGGGCCCATCTTGTTGCCTCGTTATATTGTCCTTGAAATGCGCAGCAAAGGATGAATGTTTGAATCGCTATACGGAACGCCACGGGGGCGTTCCATACGTCGCAATTATTTTACTAATTTCTAATTCCCTTTAACTGCATCTTGTCTAAGCTTTTCAAGATCATCAAGTGCAGCCTTGCCCCTGAATATATAATCGGCTGGCAGTTTAGTCTGGAAAGCGCTGTTAATTTGTGCTGACAAGGTCTGAATCAGTTTTGCCTGGATATTTGGCGTATCCTTTGAATATAAAGCAAAATTAGGATCATCGGAGGCTACTCCTTTGATTGTAACGGGTGCACCGGTGTCAACACGCTTCTGCAGAACCTCAGCACTGGTCAGGTACTTCATCAATTCAACGGATTCTTTGGGGTGGGCTGCATTTGACGGGATCATATAACCATTGGAGCCTCCCAGTACCAGGTTGGTGGTTCCCATATGAGGCCAGCTCACAATTTGTATGTTTTTGAGACCTGAATCTTTGACCGATTTTGCAGCAAGGATATTTACGTCAGCCTTAATAGCGACCTTTCCGGCTTTAAACGCAACGTTGATTTGCTCTAATGTGGCGGTCAAGGCGCCTTTCCCGGGATAAGCATACTTCTCGTAAAGCTCCTTGGATGCATCAAAAGCTTTCACCACGGTAGGGTCGGTAAAAGGTATTTTTCCCGTTGCAAAATCATCTGCCTTGGTTTTGTCCGACCATACGTTTATAAGATTATTTATAGGTACCCAGCCTGCCCAGTCCTTGTATATTCCTATAGGCCATATTCCTGTTTTTTCCTTGATTGCGGCGCATACCTTCATAAAATCATCCCAGCTGAAAGGGCCGTCAGGAATAGAGACACCTGCTTTGTCCAATATATCCTTATTCACCTCGAACAATGGGTATACTGCCGCATATGGGACAGCATATACTTTGCCATCGTATGTGCCCGAATCAAGAACACCGTCCAAAAAAGTATTTCTCCACTCCCCGTTGTTTTCATCAAGATATGGTGTCAGGTCAAGTGCCATCTTGGCATTTGCAAAAGTGCCCATAGCTGAAGGATAGTACATTGCCAGGTCTATAGGATTTCCTGCTGCTACGGTTGTCTTAATATTTTTTTCAGCATTGGCGGTATCCCAAGGCTTTGTCTTTACATTATACTTGTCTGAAAAGTGTTCGACCAGCATCTTTTCTTCTTCAGCTGCCGCCTTGTCGTCGACGGAAGCTATCATCACCGTCAGGTCAATTTTTTTTGCTGGCTTGTTTGTTTCTTCCGACACAGCTTTTGTATCTCCGACAGCAGAGGAGGATGACGGGGTATTTTCAGAATTATTTCCTCCGCAAGCAGTTAACAGCAAACAAACTGTCATTATAATTGATGATAGTAAAATAAATTTCCTTGAATTTATCATAACCTTAACCTCCCGTATTGATTAAAATAATTAATAACACGTGTTATACTTATATATTACATTTTCGCAGTACGGGTCTCTATATGACAAAACTACAATTTCTTTAGAAAATCTTTGTTTTGCAGAATTTCCAAAATATCAGGTATTGCCTTTCCTGAGATCGGTTGGTGAGCAACCTTTGAATTTTTTGAATATCTGCGTAAAGTACGCATAATCACGATAGCCTACTTGTTCGCCTATCTCATATATGAGGAGGTTTGAGTGGAGAATCAGGTCACAGGCTTTTGAAATTCTGATTTCATTGACATATTCCGTGAAGCTTATGCCCAACTCCTTTTTAAAAATATGACTGAAGTAATTCGGCGTTTTTCCCACATATTCGGCAGCGAGCTCAACAGTTAAATCCTTATTGTAGTTTTTCTTTATATAGTCTATCGCTTTTTGCATTACAGTACTCAGTTTCATCTTATTTATTTCCGAATACTCACATAATGCTTCATTATATAGATTGAGGACGAATTTCCTGTAGTCGTCTATGCATTCGAAATAAGATAAATCATCCAATTTGCCGGCCTTGCCGTCAATGAAGTTCTCAAAATCCTTTGAGAAGTCTTTAAGTACCGTAATCAAAATATTCAAAAGGAGCATACAGAAGTTTATAACTCCGTTTTTATTGCAGCATCGCTCATTTTCCAGTCGATCAAACTCAGAACTCAGCATTGACAAAATCGAATCATAATCCAATTTTTCGATGAGCCTCTTGATATTTTCTTCATTAACCTGTGTTACAAAATAGCTTTTTTCCGGCTCGGGTGAACCACTGAAATAATTAACCGATTTGACTCCGGAATAAAGCTTATATTTCAGTGAAGATTTTGCTTGCCCGGATAATTCCGAAATTAAAGGAGCGGTACCCCGGCCGCTTATTCCAGCCGATACCGATAGGCCAAATTCCTTCTCCAGCTTTGAATTCATTATGTTTATATTGTTTTTCAGATTCGTTTTAAGCTTATTTATATGCATTGCAGAATCAATTGTTTTGTTAATTACCGTAAATTCGGCTTCTCCTGTGACAAGGATTAATGGACCGGCGAAACCCAATCCGATTGAGCAGATATACTCTTTGATTAAGGCTGTAAGCTCTTCCTGTTCTTCCTTTGTTTTATGTCTTACCCATTTAGTATAATAATCGATTTTCAGGACAACACATACCAGAATGCCTCTCCCGTCAAAATCAAAGTATTGCTTCAAGCCGTCAAGAATAATATTCCGATCGGATATTTTCCCGTCAAGCAGCTGCGAAATAAACTTTTCCTTATGAGCTTCCAAATATCTGGTAAATCTCTCCTCCGAAACCTTTTCTTTAATGATGCTATCTTTAACCCTTTTGATCAAATTAATGAAATTGCGCAATTTAAATGGCTTGAGTTCATAATCGACAGTGCCGAACTGGATAGCCTTTTTCATATATTCAAAATCGCTGTAACCGCTTAAGATTACCACTTTTACCTCGGGCATGAGTTCCTTCATTTTTCTTAAAAGCTCCAGCCCATCCATTCCGGGCATTCTGATATCGGTTATTACAATTTCCGGGTAATTTATCTTAAACAATTCGAAAGCTTCCATACCGTTAAAGGCAGGAATCACTTGGGAAATTCCGAGGCTTTTCCAGTCGATACCCTCGCTGATTCCCTCCACCACCTGCCTGTCGTCGTCTGCAATTAAAAGTTTCATGGACCTTTTCCTCCATTATGCCTGCTTAATCCACTGCCGGCAGCAGTACTTCGACTCTTGTGCCGCAGCCCGTTTGACTGTGAAAGCTTAAACCGAAGCTTTCTCCATACTTTAACTTTATCCGCTCATCAATATTTTTTAGCGCGAAGATATTGACGGAATGTTCTTTGCTGGTAAGCATTTTGCGTATTTTATTCTCATCGATGCCGTTTCCGTCGTCGGAAACCGAAAACCTCAATAACTCTCCGTCTCTTTCTATATTTATCTCAATTGTGCCTCCTTCTATCTTCTGCTCAAGTCCGTGAATAATTGAATTTTCTACTAAGGGCTGTATGATTAATTTTGGCATTTTGAGGTCCAACAATCTACTGTCTACATGAATGTTTAATACAATTCTATCACCATATTTGGCATTTTGTATAAACATGTAGTCATTGAGAAATTCAATCTCTTCTTTTAGGGTGACAATCTCATTTCCTTTATTCAACACATGCTTGAATATTTCGGAAAGGGCTTCGATTTGTTCGCTGATGTCATAGTTCCTGTTTTTCACGGCAAGCCAGCGTATTGAATCAAGGGTATTGTACAAAAAATGCGGGTTGATCTGCGCTTCAAGTGCGTGGAGCTCCGCCTCGCGCTGTTTGATTTTGCCTATATACACGTCGTTTATTGTTTCTTTAAGCTGGGAAGCCATTTCTGTAAAACCTTTATTGATTTCCCCGATTTCATCCTGCCTTTTCGTATTTAGGTTAACATTAAAGTTGCCTATTTTCAGTTTGTTCATTTCCTTTAGCAGCTTGCTTAACGGTTTGACAAGATATTTATTCTGGATGATTGAAAAGAGTATCCCGAACAGAATGCACAGCAATACCGTAATAACAAGCACTGCATTTACATTTGTCTTTGCAGGTATGAAAGAGTCTAAAGGTATCGTTTCAATTAGATGCCAATCCGGTTCTGTCATTGTATAATACAGGACAATACTTTTTTTATCTCCGATTTTTGTGAGAAAAAAGCCTTCTTTCTCCCGTAAAACTCTTTTTACATATTCAAAATGGCTGTAATCGCTACCGATAGCTTTCTTATCGGGGGAAGACAATACAAGTCCCTTTTTGTCCACTAAGAACATGTTTCCGTTCTCATAGGGATTAATATTGCTGTAAAAGCCGCATAAAGTATCTTCATTGATGCTGATTCTCTGGACCGCCAGCGTCCTGTCAATCATATTGAAATCAATGATGCTCCTGAAAAACGAAATTTCAGTCCTGGTTCCGGAGCTTGAGTCGGCATTAGGAACACCTGTCCAATAACCGCGGCCTTTTAAACGAACGGCATTCTCAATATAGGAGGGGTCATCATTAGAAATAAGACGGCCTTTTTGCAATATTATTTCATTTTCTTTGAAAAGACAAATTGAATCAAAATATTCTTTTGAACCTATCACATCGTCAAGCCAGCCGGATATGTCGGTATAAAGCTTGTTAGACTCTAAATTATCAGGTTCCGTTCTGGCAAACCTCTGTACATTGTCGTTTTTTAATATATTGATGGACAGGTCGTTGGCATCGGTAATCATGTCTTCAAAACTTTGTCTGGTTTGCTTCAGGATCTGTAAGCTTGTTTCACAGGATTTTTTAATTGATATGTTTACAAACTGGTTATTCATAAATATGCCGGTAATGATCAAGGGCAATATAATAAAAAACATAATACATATAAACAGCTTATGCTTTAGGGGTATGTCCCTAAATTTATTAAAGAATCTGGAATGCAAATTCATAAGATTACCCCTTCTATAAATTCTACTTTACACAATAAAAAAGCATTCAAATCCATTTTAGCATATAATGTTGCACTGCAAAAGTTTAAACCATTTATTGGATTTAATAGGGAATAATGATGGGAAAGTGTGACGTAATGGGTGATAAAATGTAAATCGTTATTTTATGCATATCCTTCACACTTTTGACAAAATATAAAAGCAAGAAATACCGAGGTATCGGTAATATAAGGATAGCTATTATGCAAAAGTACATTATTTTATCAATTTTAAACTCTATAATAATAATATTAGGCCAAACATTATGGAAAATAGGCCTTTCGAGGATGAATAACTTCAGTCTGAAAATACTAATAGAGCCCTTAGTCATCTTAGGTATGCTTGTATATGGTGTTTCAACGTTATTATGGTTTTACATATTATCAAAAATACCATTTTCAATCGCTTATCCGCTAAATAGTATTGTTTATGTCTTAAGTATGCTGGTAGGGTATTTTTTGTTCAGTGAAACACTATCCCTTCAAAAAATACTTGGAACACTACTTCTCTTGACCGGAGTAAC
>CAYQCA010000031.1:17726-20154 GCA_964415835.1 uncultured Clostridium sp.
TGTTTTTGGAAAGAATCAACAGCTTGCAATCAATATTGAACCCAAGCAGTGCCGTCCCACCTAAAATATTGTCCGAATTGACCTGATGGCGATATTATGCCCAGTTTTCCACCGGGTAGTACAAATACCGCTGTATTTGTAGCAAAACTCCCAGTCTCAGTCTTAGTAAGTGTTCCGGTCTTCCCTATGGTTATAGTGGCGCCAACGAGATTACCGCCATTGCTTATTGTCAGTGTCCCATTGATATAGAGGCTTTGATTAGCAACGTTGATATTCTTTATTGTGGATACAGTAACACCAGTGTCAATAACTAAAAACTTGCCGCTAGGTATTATGATGTCTGAATTTATATCGAGTATGCTCTGCTTCACATGGATGACGATACCGGACGGTGTGGTAGTGGTCAATGCAGCAGTCAATTCTGAAGCGTCTTTTACTTCAATCAGATTTTCCTTAACCCATTGGCCGTTATCATAGACGTATGTCCCTTCGCCGCTGAGCGTTGTACCTCCTGCTATATTGCCCGTACCCTGCAATATAATTTTTGATAGATAGAATCCCTGAATACCGCTATTACCAGCTGTCAGTGTTACACCATCCGGAATTGTCAATATTGAGTTATTTAATCTCAAGCCGGCATTCCCCGGTATGGTATAGTTTACACTTAAAGTTATATTATACCCTTCGAGGCTGTATGAAGATATTTCATTTTGCAAATACACACCGACAGGCGGATTTTTGTATGACCAGCCATAACCATTAATCTGTGCAAGGCCAAACTTATTCTGCAAATCGGTACGCCAGGTGTTGCCTATGTCGGACATCCAGGTATTTGAACACCAATAGTTGCCATGCCCTGAATATGTATCGGCAGGAAGATTCGTCAGTCCTGCTGCCCTAAATGTGGCGCCGTTTTCTATGACAAGTCTGGCGTCATAGCCTGTGACGGTTGATGTTTTCAGCTGCCCGGTTATCATCAGACTGTAGAGGCTCTTTACAGTGACGGTTACACCGTTTCGTAATGTCACATCTCCGTCGACAGTGATATTGCCGTTTACTGTAATAGCATTTATGCCTGTGTCAGTGACAGCTGCAGTGAAGGAAGCTGCATCTGATACGACTGCAATCTTACTCCAAGATCCGCTGGCATATATATATGTACCCTGGGATAAATCCGTGTTGGGTTGTGCAAGATCTACCTTTCCGCCGCTTTCTACAATGATTGATGCACCATAGCCGATATTGCTCCTCAGATTGCCGTCAACGGTGAGTGTCTTTCCATCCGGTATGACCAGCGTTACATTATCACCAATAAACAGGTCTTTTCCATCAGGAATGGCATAGCTTCCAGCAAGTGTCACAGTGACGGGATCATGGCTTTGTGTGTTTTGATTGTAATCTGGCCATATACTATATCCGGATATCACATCTTGAACTCGCGGACTTGTGCCTGTAGACCTGGAGAAAGAGATACTAAAATTGCCGGTTCCGGTAAATTTGCTCTTGATTTCATCAAGAACTGCTTGATCAACTGAAATCGATTTGCTCCAATAACCAATGCCGATATAGTAGTAAGTACCTTCACCAATATTATTAATACCGGTAGCGTTGACTCGCCCAGTGCCATTGATGAGTAATCTTATATTATTGCCTGCACCTGTCAACAATCCGTTGACAGTCAGCGTTGCGCCGGTGTTGACAATCAGCGTTACACCACTGCGCAATGTCACCTCTCCGTCGACGGTGATATTGCCGGTTACTGTGATGGCATTTGAACCTGTGTCAGCTACAGCTTTAGTAAAGGAAGCCGCATCTGACACGACTGCAATTTTGCCCCAGAAACTGCCTGTATATTTATATGTCCCCTCGGATAAATCTGCACCGGATTGTGTAAGCCCTATCTTTCCGCCGCTTTCTACAATGATTGATGCGCCATTACCGTAATTGCTTTTCAGATTGCCATCAACGGTGAAAGTCTTTCCGTCCGGTATGACCAGCGTTACATTTTCACCAATTAAAAAGTCTTTTCCATCGGGAATGGTACAGCTTTCAGCAAGTGTAACTGTGACGAAATCATAGCTTTGTGTGGTTTGATTGTAGGCTGGCCATATACTATATTCGGATATCACATCTTTAACTCGTGGACTTGTGCCTGTAGACGTGGAAACAAAGATATTAAAATCACCGGTTCCGGTAAATTTTCTCTTGATTCCATCAATAACAACTTGAGCGTCTGAAGCAATCGATTCATTGAACCAGTAACCATCGAAGTCTGCAGAGTAAATACCTTCACCAATATTATTAATATCCGTAGCATTGACTCGCCCGGTGCCATTGATGATTAATGTTGCATTATAGTCTGTCCCTGTCAGCAATCCGTTGACAGTCAGCATTGCGCCGGTATTGACAGTCAGCGTCACTCCGCTTC
>CAYQCA010000031.1:20254-26432 GCA_964415835.1 uncultured Clostridium sp.
CCGTTGGAATTTGTTACGTCAAATGTACTATTATTTTGGATTGTCGTGTTTGGAGTATCAATCCGGACACCTGTGGCTGCGCCTTTTGTGACCTCTACATTAGCCAGTTTACCTTTCCCGACAATTGCGACATCGCCTGCCGTAACCGTTGCAGCACTGACTTTTGCGCCTTCATCCACTTTTATTGTCGCGGCACCGTCAACCTTTAGAGCTTCAACCGTAGAACCGCTGCCTACGACAACATTTGCACCCTTATCGGTTACGGTAATGCTTTCAACCGCTGCATCCTGCAAGGTAACCTTTGCATCACCGTCCACCACCAGCTCGGCTATAGTGCCGTTGACAATAGCGGAGCTAAATGGAGCAATCACAACTTCACTTACAGTTGCACCGTCCTGAACCTTTATACGCACAGGTTCGCCATATGCCTTGACGGCTATGACAGAAGGTATCTGGCTGCTTCCTTTGATGATGATGGTATTTTCTCCGCCACCATAAGCAATCAACTTTCCTTTCACTATTACATTATCAAGCTCAACGTGACCGTCTCCTACACCCTGGGCGATAATCAGATCACCTTTAACGGTGGTGTTGGAGAGATTTGCCCCTTTGCGCAGGATTAAGCTTTTCCCATAAGTTTGACCATTAATATCAGATTCAACGATATCACTCACCATATTATCCATAATTGTTAATACTTCTGCGCGTGTACAATATTTTGCCGGATAGAGCATACTCTTTTTTGGATCCGAGTTACTACCCGTAACATATCCTTTGTCCTGAAAAGCTTTGACATACCCCATGCACGACGCTGTGATATCGGACCTGTCCAGAAAGGCTGCGTCGCCGTTCGCCGGTGAGATGCCATATGCGAGAGCCAGGTACTTGAGTACCTGTTCGCGTGTCAATAAAGCATTTGCGTCAATTGATTTCTTCTTGGGAATGATACCTGCAGCAACAGCCTTCTGAATATGTTCCTTCGCCCATGTTGGGGTTACGGAAACGCTTGTGTCCTGCTCAGTGTATCCAAAGGTTTTCGACAGGATGGTAGCCAGAGCAGCCAATGTTAGGGTACCATTAGGATTGAATTTTCCTGATCCATCACCAACAAGGACACCATATCTATCACTGCTCCATTTTTCAATTGCAGCTTGGCCCCAGTGATTCTCGGGAACGTCGGTATAGCCGCCATTCGAGGCGAACACCATCGATACTGAACTTGCAATCAATGCTAATACGAGCACTAACGAAAGTAGTTTCTTTGCTTTCAATAGATTAATCCTCCTTAATTTAATTTTACTTGACATAAATAGAAAATACAGCACACAATACAAATTGTACCATTATTTTGCAATATGTTACAACAAATTTTGCCAATTAATGCACGAAATAAAAATTATTTACTCGTCGGGGTATTTACTAATCAAAGCTGTGCTGAGGTTAAAGCATAGTTGAAAAATTTATTTATATATGTTACTCTATTATAGATTTATACTTACAAGGTTATGAAGCGGAATATTAAAAGAACTAGTACCCGAAAAAGAGAGCTGCATGTATGGTGAAAGTGCGGTGGGCTACACTCTTTGAACTCGCCGTGGAGCTGCTGTTAAAACCAGCCGTAGATCTTACGTTACAGAGATACAAGAGTGAGCTATTTAAAGCTAACAAGAGTGGTACCGCGGATTAACCCGTCTCTTTTATTAAGAGGCGGGTTTTTATAACGCATAAGATCAGAGAAAATTTTTCGGCTGTAGAAAAATTTTCTTACCTCTGAGCGTTTCAATGAGGCATCTATTGCCTCATTATAAATTTTGCAATAAATGTATATAATTATTCTAAAAGGAGTTGATTAAATGCCATACTCAGCAGATATAGATAGAAAGTGGCAAAAAAAATGGGCTGATACTGAGATTTATAAGTTCAATCCTGAAAATATCGACCAAAAGCTTTACTGCCTTGAGATGTTCTCATACCCATCCGGTGCCAACTTACACGTTGGGCATTGGTACAACTACGGATTAACTGATTCCTGGGCAAGGATGAAAAGAATGCAGGGTTATGAGGTATTTCATCCAATGGGCTTTGATGCCTTTGGGCTACCTGCGGAAAACTATGCAATAAAAACAGGTATTCACCCTCAGGATTCTACTCTCAAAAATATTGAAACAATGGAAGGCCAGCTGAAAGAAATGGGGGCTACCTTCGATTGGAATTATGAAATAAAGACCTGTATGCCCGACTATTATAAGTGGACCCAGTGGCTGTTCCTGCAGTTGTACAAGTCAGGACTAGCCTATAGAAAGAATGCACCTGTAAACTGGTGTCCAAAATGTAATACAGTTCTTGCAAATGAGCAGGTCGTTGACGGTGCCTGCGAAAGATGCGACACCGAAGTTACCAAGCGTGACCTGACACAGTGGTTCTTCAAAATCACTGCATATGCTCAGGAGCTACTGGATAAGCTTGATACCATTGACTGGCCGGAAAAAACCAAGAAAATACAGACAAACTGGATAGGTCGCTCAGAGGGTGCTGAAATAGAGTTCAAGGTTTATGACCATGATATTACCTTTAAGGTTTTTACAACAAGAGCTGATACACTCTACGGTGTAACCTATGTGGTACTGGCACCTGAAAATCCAATAGTTGAAAGCATTACTACCGATGAATACAAAGAAACGGTAGAGAACTATATAAAGGAAACGAAGAAGCAAACTGAAATAGAAAGATTATCAACTGTAAAAGAAAAGTCTGGCGTTTTTACAGGAAGTTACGCTATTCATCCTATTACAGGTGAAAAGGTACCCGTATGGATTGCAGACTATGTTCTTGGCAGTTACGGTACAGGATGCGTAATGGCTGTTCCGGCTCACGATGAACGTGATTATGACTTTGCTACTAAGTACAGCCTTCCTATAAAACGAGTTATAAAGAGCAAAGATGGCTCTGCTGACGACCTGCCTTTCTGCGAATATGGAGTACTTGTAAACAGCGCTGAATTTGACGGAGTAACTACTGAAGATGCAAAGATTGGTATTGTAAAAAAGCTTGAAGCCGATAGTAAAGGCAGCCTGAAAATCAACTACAGACTCAGAGACTGGCTGGTTTCCAGGCAGAGATACTGGGGTGCTCCAATACCTGTTGTTTATTGCGAGCATTGTGGTGAAGTGGCAATTCCCGAAGAGGATTTGCCTGTAACGCTCCCTTATGATGTTGAGTTTAAACCCGATGGAGAGTCACCTCTTAAAAAGAGTGAAGAATTTATGAATACTGTCTGTCCGAAGTGCGGAGCTCCTGCCAAGAGAGATCCTGACACTCTGGATACATTTGTTTGCTCATCCTGGTACTACCTGAGATATGCAGATAATAAAAACAGCGAAAAACCGTTTGATACAGAATGGATTAATAAGATTCTCCCGGTTGACAAATATGTGGGTGGTGCTGAGCATGCCGCCATGCATCTGCTCTATGCGCGTTTTATTACCAAAGCTCTACGTGATCTGGGCTTTGTGAATTTTGATGAGCCATTCTTATCATTGGTACATCAGGGTACCATTCTCGGACCTGATGGAAATAAAATGAGCAAGTCATTAGGGAATACTATTTCACCTGATAACTATGTTAGAAAATACGGTTCTGATATATTCAGAATGTATCTTGGTTTTGGCTTCAACTATGTTGACGGCGGGCCATGGAGTGATGACGGTATAAAAGCAATCTCCCGGTTTACAAGCAGAGTTGAGAGATTGGTTGAAAGCCTCAGCGAACAAAAGTCAAATCCGTCAAGAACTGATTTGGACAAAGACGACAAGGAATTGAATTTTGTGCGCCATACTGCGATTAAGGGTGCAACACAGGACACTGAACGGTTCCAGTTTAACACTGCAATTTCGCGTTGTATGGAGCTTGTAAATGCGCTTTATAAATATGATGCAGAAGTAAAAGTAAAAAACATCAAGCTTTTTGAAGATACAATAATTGATCTTATAAAGCTGGTTTCACCTTTTGCCCCTCATTTTGCAGAAGAATTATGGGAACAGCTCGGCAGGGAATATTCAATATTTAATCAGCCATGGCCTGAGTTTGATGATAAAGCGCTAGTCAAAGATACTATTGAGATAGCAGTTCAGATAAACGGTGTTGTCAGAGGAAAGATAGATATATCTGCAAATGCAGAAAACAGTGAAGTAGAATCCGCAGCTTTGGCTGATGATAAAATAAAACAATTCCTTGAAGGTAAAGAAATTAAAAAGGTTATTGTAGTTAAAGGAAGGCTTGTAAATATAGTAGCTAAGTAGTAATAGATAACTAGCTTGCTAATCCGGATGGACTATATGAAAAAATATTTTCATATAGTCCATTTTTATGATAAAATTTAGGTAGTCCTAGGACTTAAAGGAGGGCTACTTATGGATATAACCTTTTATAGAAAGCTGGCAAACAAGGTAGCGGATGCTGTTATAGAGGACAAACCCTACACAGAGACAGAGATTAAAAAAATCAGGTATGGCCTAGTATGCATTTTTTCTGATTTGTATAAATTCATTATTTATCTGATAGTTTTTTCTGTTTTTTCATTGACCGGAGAATTTTTGACAGCTTTTCTGGGACTTATGTTACTCAGGCCCTATTTGGGTGGTTTTCATTCAAAGAGTGAGCTTCTATGTATTTTTTTATCTTTTTGTATATTTTTAGCCAGTATTTCGCTAGGTAATCTAAATATAGTTCCCTGGTACCTTCAAGTTGTATTTATGTTTTTATTTCCAATAACAGGCTTAATTATTTCCCCGGTAAAAGTTAATAAAATTGAAAAAGGTGACATTAGATCAAAGTTGTTGACAGGTATTTTATCACTAGCAGTTCTTCTCCTGGATTTTTATCTTATACCGGGTCAAATCCTGTTATGGTCTGTTATTGCAACCTATTTTTTTGCATTGTTTCAATTAATAAAAAATTTTTATATTTATAACAATTAATACCATATTAAATATTTTTTTGTATATTTTAACAAAAACCTGTTGACATCTTCCATTTTTAGAGAGATTATTATATTATAAAATATTTAATAAGGAGTGATTCTGATGAAAAAACTATTATTAAAGTCAATCGGAGTTTGTTCAATGTTTGTTGCCTCATTACTAGTCGGTGCATATAAACTTATTTTGTTATACGAACCCGAGGAATAACCAACTGGGAAATTAGCACTTGAAAAATCCCGCAAATAAATGTACAGTTAGTATATATATTTGTGGGATTTTTGTTGTACCTGGGAGGGTTAATAATGTACGACGTAAGTGAATTATTTTTCACCGCAATTGAAAGCTTGATTATTTTCATTGCATTTTCAATACTTTCAAATCGTAAAGAAATTATCAATAAAAAAATATTTAGTGTTGTTGCCTTTGTCTTTACATATACAATTTATACCTATTGGATAACAATATTTATTCCCACTGGAATACATACAGTGCTAATATCAATGCTAACTATAATAATTTTGAATTATATTTTCAAAGGAAGCTTTTTCAAAAGTATGGTCAAGTTCTTATTGATTTTTATATGTATTTCAATTGTAGAATCCCTGTTACTTGTACCTATGGTTTTTATTTTAAAAATTCCTGTTAGTAATCTAGTAGAAAATGAGCATTATATTTTCATACTTACTTTAGTTGCAAAGATAATTGAATGTATAATATTAGCTTATATTTATAAATATAATATAAATATTTCCTGGTTGTATGACTCCGATAAAAGTCAGTCTAAATATAAGCATGTGTTAGTAATAGTTGCGACTTTTATGTTTATATATATTTTAATTAATGTCTTTAACATTAATAATTCCAAAAACCTTGTTTTATATAGCATTTTCTCTTTATTAATATACCTTATTCTGATAACTTTTCTCTTCTTTGCCTTCCGTGAAGGCTCAAGGCTTGAAATAATTCAATATGCAAATGAACTTAAAAAGGAGAATATTAATCAACTGATCCAGTTTAATGAGATGGTTGCAAAGGAGCGCCATGAGTATAAAAATCATTTAAATACCATATATGGTCTGTGTACTCTGAATAAACAGGATTTGAATGAAAAAATTAAGCAATACATTAATAGCTATGCCAATAACAGTCTTACACAAAATATATGCATTTCATCAGGTAACGATTTTGTGGATGCTATT
>CAYQCA010000032.1:0-14536 GCA_964415835.1 uncultured Clostridium sp.
TTTCATGACCTTTACCGGCCAAAATAATTATATCTCCCTCCTGAGCATTTTCAAGAGAAAATTTTATCGCTTGCCTTCTATCTGTTATTTTAATATATTTCCCGTCAGTTTTAAGAATACCTGCTTCTATATCTGAAATAATTCTCTCAGGGTCTTCTGTCCTTGGATTATCTGAAGTTAATATGGTAAAGTCGGCAATATTACCCGATATGGCTCCCATCTCAGGCCTCTTGCCCCTATCTCTGTCTCCGCCGCAGCCAAACAAGCTGACAACTCTGCCGTGCGCAAATTCTTTAACAGTTGAAAGCACCTGCTCAAGACTATCCGGAGTATGCGCATAATCAATTAATACTGAATAATTTCCACCGGTAGGCACTGATTCCATTCTGCCAGGTACTGTTACATTTGTTAATCCTGCTTTTACATGTTCCAGTGTTATCCCCTCAATACTGCAGCAGGATCCGATAGCTGCAAGAGCATTATATACATTAAATTCTCCTTGAAGGTCTGTTTCAATGGTAGTGCTTCCCCAAGGGGAATTAAGTTTAAATGAAGTATGAGCAGTCTTTTTAACTATCTCTGTCGCCCTAATGTCAGCCTCTTCAGATAATCCATATGTTATTACTTTGCACTCTGCCAGATCAACCATTTTCTTTCCATAATCGCTATCAATATTTATAATGGCCTGCTTACACATTTTAAAGAGTTTCGCTTTTGCATTAAAGTAATCTTCTATTGTTGCATGTTCTTTAGGCCCGATATGGTCCCTGGAAAAATTAGTAAATACGCCAATATCAAAATCGCATTTCGCTACTCTGTGCAATTCAAGTCCCTGGGAGGATACTTCAATAACAGCAGTATCCACATTTTTTTCAACCATATCGTTGAACAGGCTTTGTAAATCATATGATTCAGGAGTTGTCCTCGCAGCATAGAGCATCTCACTGCCAATAAGGTTTGCAACAGTGCCGATTAATCCCATTTTATGCCCTGCTGCTTCCATTATGGACTTTACCATATATGTCGTAGTTGTTTTTCCTTTTGTTCCTGTAATTCCGATTAAGTTCAATTTTTGAGACGGGTGTCCAAAAAACGAATCTGCAACATAAGCCAGTCCATACCTGGTATCCTCTGTTTCTATAACAGTTATACCTTCCGGAACGTCAACCGGCTTTTGAACCAGAAATGCCTTTGTTCCGTTATCAATTGCATCATTTATGTATTGATGCCCGTCAACGACCGTACCTTCAACACAAACGAACAAACTACCATGCCTCGCTTTTCTTGAGTCATAAGCAACCTCGTCTATTTCAATGTCCAGGCCGCCCTGTATAATTTTAACGCTGAGTCCTTTTATTAATTCCCGAAGCAACATCTAAAGCACCTCCAATTATATACTAATATTATCACTCATATTAATTATTGCCCAATTTTTTTATGCCAATATCGACATGCTATATACTATTTTACCGTTAGTCAGTGTCAATATTTCTGAATACCACTTCAATAACCTGACCTTTTGTCACACTTTTTCCTGCCTCAACATCCTGGCTGACCGCAGTTCCGGTTCCATCTATTGAAATATTTAAACCGACATTTTTAAACGCCTGAGTTGCTTCAGAAATTGTTTTGTTCTTTACATCAGGAACAACCGTCATAACGTCACTTTCAGGCTTGTATGTATATAGTATAACCAATGACTTTTCATGCAATAACGCTGATGGCTTTGGTGTCTGTGACTGAACAATTGCCTTCATATCAGTATTGCTTCCTTCTATTTTATACTCAAGTTTACTTTGTTTCAACAGTTTAATAGCTTCTTCCAGTGTTTTTCCCGTAACATTAGGAACCTGAACCTCTTGGCGTAAAAGCTTTTTATCAGCTTCAGTATATTCTTTTTCAACACCCAGATAGGTCAAAATATCATCTATTAGTTTTCCTGCAACAGGAGCGGCTATCATACCTCCACCCGGGTTATAAACATCCGGGTAATCTAAAACCACCAACACACAAATCTGCGGGTTATCAGTAGGAGCAATAGCTGCAAAAGAAACAATATATCTTTTATTATCTCCCACTACTAAAAGCTTCTCATTCTCACGTGTTTCGGAGGTACCAGTTTTTCCACCGATTTTATAGCCCGGTACGCGAGCATTCTTACCTGTACCAATATCAACAACCCCCTGGAGAATGGAAATTAATGTGTCGGAAGTCTGTCTTGAAATAACCTGTCTCACAACTTTTGGTTCAACTTTTTTTACTACATTACCGGACTCATCCAAAACTTCTTTTACTACGTGAGGAGTAATAAGGTTTCCTCCGTTAGCAATAGCGCCATAAGCCTGTATTAGTTGAATCGGGGTTATCTGAAAGCGCTGTCCAAAGGCTGAAGTAGCCATATCTATCTCTTTAGGATCCTTATGCATTATACTGCTTGCTTCACCAGGCAAATCAATCCCTGTTTTTTGATAGAAGCCAAATGCCTTTACATAACTATAAAACTTAGGTATACCTATTTTCTGAGCCAGTCTTACAAAAACAGGATTACATGAGTTATATACACCTTCTCTAAAAGTCTCATGAAGATGTGCATTTGGTTTCCAGCAATTTATTGACCATCCACCTACCTTTACGGTCGCATCAGTTACCTGAGTCTCAGGGGTAATTGCCCCTTCTTCAAGACCTGCAGCAGAAGTGATAGGTTTAAAAGTAGATCCGGGTTCATATGTATCAACAACAGCTTTATTTCTCCAGACTGTCTTCTGTAAATACTGCACATCTTCGACACTGGTTCCGGTCCATGTAGCTTCATCCTTGCCTTTCGGAGCTGATCTCGGACTATTTAAATCAAAATCGGGTTTTGATGCCAAGGCCAGAATTTCACCGTTTCTTGGGTCCATAACTATAGCAGTTGCTCCGTTTATTACGTTATTATCAGCTATAGCTTTTTCAAGAGCCTTTTCAGCAAAATATTGTATAGTTTCATCTATTGTTAAAACAACGTCATACCCATCCTGAGGCTGTATATACTTTTCCTCGCTCATATTTAATTCCATACCGCTGGCATCAACTTCACTTAGTATTTTACCGGGGACACCTTTTAAGTATTGTTCCATCATTTTTTCAACGCCGTCTATTCCGTCATTGTCAATGTTAGTAAATCCAATTACATGGGCTGCCAGATTACTGTTGGGATAATATCTCTTTGTATCTTCATCAATATATATTCCGCCTATTTCATTATCCTTCTTCCACTGTCGTACTTTATCTCCTATTTCCTTTTCAACCTTTTGTTTAATTATTTCATACTGACTGTTTTTGCTTAGCTTCTTTTTAACATTTTCCTTATCCAAGCCTAGAATTTCTGCCAATTGTGTTGATATTTTATCCACATCCAGCTTGAGCAGTTTTATTACCTGCGGACTTGCAGTAATTGTCTCAACTGACGCACTTACAGCCAGGGGTTCCATATTTCTGTCATATATGGTGCCTCTTTTAGGGCTGATTGTCCGGTTTGATGTCTGCTGGTTATATGCGAACTGTTGATATTCCTGTCCGTTTACAATTTGGATCCATCCGATTCTAAAAACCAATGCTATAGTAAAAGCAGTAAATGCTCCTAATACCCATAAAAGTCTTTTTTTCAATCTCAGATTTGCACCTGCCATAAATACCCCTCCCAACGATGTCTATTAATAATATATATTTAAATAAAAATTTATTATCACATCAAAAAAACTATAGACCTAATACTAAGGAATGGCAAATAAAATCTGGTTTTATTATTCGGTCATCCTAGGTATTAAAAAATCTATAGTCAAGTATACCTTTTACTATTAAATTAGCTCATGCCCTAATATAAAAGATTTAATACTCGTTTAACGCTGTTTTGTACGTCTTTAAACATTAACGCCAACTTTGATTCTTCTTTATTTGCAAGAATTATTACATCTTTTTTTGGTACACTGACATAAATAATCTGGCTTTTATCAGGTTTATGCATTGCTAATCTATTTTCTGCAACTTCTCTTATGTTGTTCAAATCCATTGCTTTTTCTATATCTAATGCAAGACGTGCATTTTCGTTCTGTAAGCTTATGTATTGTTTGGTTAACTGGTTATTATTGTAATTCAGCTGGCTTATCTGAGCATATCGAAACATAATAATTGCACACATAGCAAACATAATAAAAATATTAAAAACAATTCTGGATTTTAGTCTGGCATTATTTCTGGCAACCTTTTTGGACCTAAGAACGGCATTTTCCTCATACGGATCATATTTTAGCTTTTCCGCTACAGACCCATACATATAATCATTATTTGTTGATGCCACTCTTATCCCCCCTGTCAGAAACTTATTTGGATAATTGGGGGAATCAGCTTTAAAAACTGATTCCCGATCTTTAGTATTTTGCAAAAATGCTTTTTCTTTTGTATAGCTTGTCTTTAGTATTTTGTTTATTCATCATTAGTAAATTGTAATTTAGTCTTTAGTAAAATCCCATTTTTAGGTCTATTTTAATTTTTATAACCTTTGCAAAACTCTTAGCTTGGCACTTCTTGCTCTTGGATTATCCTCAAGCTCCTCATCTGAGGATACAATAGGTTTTCTGTTTACAAGCACAGCTGCCGGTTTTTTGCCACATATACACGTAGGAAATGACGGCGGACACGTACAAGGATTTACCTGCTTGTTAAACTGTATTTTTACTATTCTGTCTTCAAGAGAGTGAAAAGTTATTATACATAGTCTCCCACCACTCTTTAGCAATGAAACGCAATCCTCAATCGTATTGTTCAAAACACCCAACTCATCATTGACGGCAATTCTTATTGCCTGAAATGTTCTTTTAGCAGGGTGTGGGCCCTCCCGCCTTGCTGAACTGGGAACTGCTTTTTTTATAATATCTACTAAATCAAATGTAGTCTTTACGGGTTGTGAATTTCTTGCCTCAACAATAAATTTTGCAATTCTTGAAGCCCACTTTTCCTCCCCATAATCTCTGATAATTGTATATATTTGCTGCTCTGAATAACTATTTACTATCTTATAAGCTGTCAGTTCAGAGCTTCTGTCCATTCTCATATCCAGAGGTGCATCATGTTGATAGCTGAATCCCCTAGATGCTTCGTCAAGCTGATGTGACGATACACCCAAGTCAAGTAAAATACCATCAACTTCTTTAATTCCCAACCTGTTGCAAACAGAACTTATATTTTGAAAATTGGTATTTACTACTTTAAATTCAGCTTCACCTTTTATATCTTCAAGCCGTTTGGTTGAAGTCTCTACAGCAAATTGATCCTGGTCTAGTCCCAATAAAAAACCATTTCTATTTAATCTTCTGAAAATCTCAGAAGAATGACCTGCTCCTCCGATTGTACCATCTACATAAATTCCTTCAGGGTTAATATTCAGGTTTTCAATGCACTCATCAAGCAACACAGACTTATGTTTAAATTCCATTTCTCACCTTCCAGATTAAATCCCCAACATTGCCATTTTTTCTGCTATCTTATCGCTACTTATATTATCATCGCTGCTATAATCTTCCCAAGTTTTCTTGTCCCATATTTCAACTCTTGAAGACACCCCAATTATAGCTATATCCTTTTCAAGTGCTGCATATTCACGCAAATTCTGTGGTATGAGAATTCTTCCCTGTTTATCAACTTCACATTCAGTTGCTCCTGAAAAGAAAAATCTGATGAATGCCCTTACATCTTTATCTGTAAAAGGCAGTGTCTTTAATTTGTTCTCAAGGCTTGTCCATTCCTCGGATGAATATGCAAACAAACAGCTGTCCAGCCCCTTTGTAACAATGAACTTATCGCCTAAACCCTCTCTGAATTTGGAAGGTATTATAGCTCGTCCTTTAGGGTCAACTGTGTGCAAGTATTCACCATAGAACAAATTTTACACCTCTCTTTCAATCTTTTCCTCCACTTTCAACCACTTCGCACCACTTATATGCTTATTTTATTGCAAAATTATTAATTTAGCAATACATTTTTGGAATTTTATTAAAAAAAAATAAAAGACAGGAATGCGTTCCTGCCTTTATAGGCCTAAAGTACTAGGTTATTTATTAAATTATAAAAATGGGAAATATTAATGAATTTCTTTGTTTCAGGCTGTATTAAACTTCTTTCGCCTTGAGGATACACTTAAAACAAGTCCTATGGCGATGTAGTTTGCAAGCATTGCCGTACCACCTTGACTTACAAACGGTAATGGCAACCCTGTAACCGGCAGAATGCCAATGCTCATGCCAATATTTTCGATGAAATTAAACGCCAGCATACCGGTTACACCTGTAACCAGGAACGCTCCATATGAATCACTGGAGGTTTTGGCTATATAAATACACCTTAGCAGAATAATTATTGCAAGCAATATAATTACCACCCCACCAATGAATCCAAACTCTTCGCCAACAACCGAAAAGATAAAATCAGATTCATTTACAGGTACACTTCCACTCTGAGTCTGAAGTCCCTGACCATATCCCTGTCCATACAATTGTCCTGATCCAATAGCCATTTTTGATCTCAAGACATTAAATCCTGCACCCAGAGGATCTCTCTCAGGGGAAATAAAACTCAGTATTCTTTCTCTTCTTTTATCATTTAACACATAAACCCAAATAAACGGCAACGAAAGTGTTAAAATTCCACAAAGTATAAAAATATATCTATATGGAATACCGGCTGTATATATAAAAAGAAAGAAAATAAATGCAAAAACAAGTGCCGTTCCTAAATCTTTTTGCAATAATACAGCTCCAACAGCTACTCCGGAGTATGCAGCAAACTTTAATATATCCGATCTGTTTTTTTCTGTACTATCCTTAATTCTTTCAAGAAAAACAGATGCCAGAATAATATATGCGACTTTTGCAAATTCAGAGGGCTGAACACTAAATCCAGCAATTTCTATCCAGTTCTTATTACCAAGCTGTTCACCGGTACCGAAGAACATAACCATAATCATCAGCCCTATAGCACCAAAAAATATGAATAAGCTTAATACTTTTAAATCCCTGTAGTCTATTACACTAAGTATCAAGCTTAGTGCAATTCCCATTAAAAGAGCCAGAGTCTGTGACTTAAATATACTTGGTCTATCTTTTACAGCACTGCTTAATATTATTAGCCCAATTACAGACAAAATAAGTACAGTAAAAAATAGCATATATTCAAATCTTTTATACGAGCTCTTTGGTTGTGACTTCTCAACAAAATACATTTTTACACCAATCCTGACCACTTATGTCTCGTTTACATCGTCCTTTTTTATTTCTTCTTGTTCTGCTTCAATTTTTTCCTCTTCCTCCATAACCTTCAATACCTCTGCATACCCACTATGGCCTACTTCAAAATTATCAACACTGTTCTTGATCTTACTACGTTTATATAATATAAAGATCCCAAACGCTAATAAAAGTAATACCGAAAGTAACTGAGATACTCTAAGGTTGCCCAGCATAAGACTGTCTGTTCTGAGCCCTTCAATAATGGCCCTTCCAAAGCTGTATGTCACCAAGTAAAGGCAAAAAACTTCACCGTCAAATTTCTTTTTCTTTCTCATCCATATCAAAAATGCAAATATTGCAAAATCCCAGATAGACTCATATAAAAATGTGGGGTGCACAGGAAGATCCGGGTAAACTGTTATCCCGTTCAGTTCCTGTAACTGCGCTGCATTATTTGACAAATATTGCTTTATGGTAGGGCTTGTCATACCCCAGGGAAGCGTTGTATTTGTTCCAAATGCCTCCTGATTGAAGAAATTGCCCCAACGTCCTATTGCCTGTCCAAGAGCTACATATGGTATTGCAAAATCAAAGAATTTAAAAGTTGGTATTTTCTTATATTTAGCAACAAAATATGCGGTAATTATAGCTCCGATTATTCCCCCATATATAGCAAGGCCGCCATTTCTTAAATTAAATATTTCCTTTAAATCGTATTTATAATTCTCCCAGCTGAATATTACATAATACAATCTGGCACAGATTATAGCTATTGGAGCGGCAAACAGCATTAAGTCGATTACGGTATCAGGAACCAGGTCAAACTTCCTGGAGTCCTTCATCGCCCACAAAACACAAATCAGAAAAGCAGCCGCGATAATTATACCGTACCAGTATATGGGCGTACCAAAAACTTTAAAAGCTACCCGTGATACCGGGATATTTAAATCCAGATTTGGAAAACTTACAGTTATAGTATCCATAACAACCTCCACAAAATTTTGATTTTAACACAGAACCACCACTTATAGAAGCAGGGAACATTTTGTTGCCTCGTTATTTCTGTTTTACAACAGATAGTGCCATATGTTCAAGATCAAAATGGGACTCGAACACATCGCTGACATATTCAAAATTTATTGTATCATAAACATCTAAATAATCAAACATTGTAACGCCCTTAAAATATAAATTTGTAAACATTCTGGAAATACTTTCTACTGAGTTCATTTGTCGCAGGAATCTACCCTTTGATGCTTTTAATATTCTCTCAAAGATATCTATATCCAGGCCCTCATTTTTAATTCTCTTTATTTCCCTTAAGATGCTCTCCTTAACCGCTTCAGGATTTTTTGATTCTCCACCAAGCAAGGAATAAGCATAACTTTTTTCCATTGAGAAATCCATTTCAAAAGTCTGATTAATTAAACCCTGGTCATATAGTTTTCCGTATAGTTCAGAGCTCTTTCCGGCAATCATCGACAACAGAAGTTTTACAGCTAGTTCATACTGTAAAAATTCCGTTCCCTGTTTTTTAAAATTACTGTCTTTAAACCCGGTATAAAAAAGCGGTGTGGGAACAGGCATATTTTGTTCTACATACTCTTTATTCAGTTCGCTGCCCTCTTCCGGGAATATTCTTTCAATTTCAGTCCATTTTTCTGTGTGACCGACGCCTTTTTCAACCTGTTCAAAAATCTCAATATGATCCACATCACCTACAACAGTAATAACCATATTTGATGGATGATAAAAAGTTTCGTAGCACTTATATAGCGTTTCACGAGTAATTTTGCTTATGCTCTCAATAGAACCTGCAATATCATACTTTACCGGGTGTTTTTTATAAAAAGCCTCCAGAAGATTGAATGTTACTCGCCAGCCGGGATCATCACGGTACATTTTTATTTCCTGGCCGATTATTCCTTTTTCACGCTCTACACTCTCTTCGGTTATAAATGGATTTTGGACAAAATTTAATAACAAAGCAAAATTTTCTTTAAACAAATCGGTACATGAAAATAAATATACAGTTTGATTAAAGCTGGTGAATGCATTTGGCCTTGAGCCTAAGGCTGCAAATTTATCCATCACACTTCCGTCTTTTTGTTCAAAAAGTTTGTGTTCAAGAAAATGAGCAATTCCATCAGGAACAGTTGTTGGACTTTTTTCACCGGGAATAATAAATTCATTGTCCACTGAACCATATTCTGTCGCAAAGGTTGCATACTTTTTGTTATATCCTTTCTTAGGGATAACGATACAGTTCAATCCACTGCTATGCTCATATTTGTACATTTTTTCATTATACTTTTTATATTCTAGTGTTTGATATCTCATAAAGCCTCCTGTTCATTATCCTCATTAGATTTCAAGAAATACACTGTATCCAGCTGAATTTTCTTTGAAATTGCAATAACATCCTCTTTTGTAACTCTTTTTAGTTTCTGGAGCAACCCCTCCATAGTATCATGAGTTCCGGATATATTTTGACTCATATAAAAATCAACTACCTGCAGCTGGCTGTCTTGCAAAGCCATAATTCCTGTTTCCAGTGATTTTAGAGTCGATTCAAATTCATAATCCGATATATTTCCTGCTTCTATTTCCTTCAGCTGCTTTAGTATTATTTCTTTAGCATGGTCCTTTTCTTTTATATCAATACCGCTACCGATTATCATTAGACCTTTGAATTTCTCCAGGCCTGCAAAAACATAATACGCAAGACCTGCTTTTTCTCTTACATTCTGAAACAGCTTTGAATGCATACCTCCGCCAAGTATTCCATTATATACAAGCAAACTGTAATAGTCATCCTCAGCCGGAGTTGTACGGGTTCTAAAGCCCAGTGACAATTTCCCCTGATTGACATCCATGCAGTCTTCATATTCCCTTACTTTATCCACACATTTATTGATTATAGGCGAAATTAAACTCTGAGACGGGTTTCTTTCTATACTATTTAGTCTGCCTTTAATATAGTTAATATCTTTGTCTGATAATTCTCCTGTAATAAAAATATCCATAGGTAATGATCTAACTTTCCTATAATAATGACTGTACAAATCGTCCGGCAAAATACTTTTAACCTGTTGGGCAGTACCGTATTCATAAATTCCAAACGGTTCATCCTTACACATTAGCTCGTAACATCGATCCATGGCATATTGCACTTTGTCATTTTTTCTGCTCTCGATTAACATACTTAAGTTGTTTTTTTCCTGTTCAACATATTGTTTGTTAAATATGCCGTCCTCCAGAACAGGATTATAAATAATACTTAAAAGAAAATTTAATGCTTTTCCAAAATTCTCCTCTTCACTCGTAACATATTTATCCGCTACATATTCAAAATAGAAATGTATTATTTGCCTCTCACCCTTCTTAATAACTCCACAGTCAAAAACTGCACCATACAACTCCTCCAGGTAAAGATTTATGTCCTTTAATGTGGGAAGCTCTTTACATCCCCTTCTTAAAACTGATGGAAATAGTGCATTTAATGCTACAGAATCTTTATTAAGATTGTCTTGAAAGAATATATTTATAGTATTGGTTTTAAATCTATCCGATTTAATATTGTAGACTCCAATTCCGTTTACTTCCGTTATCTTGTTAAGTCTTTCCATAAAACTCCTCCTTTATGATAAAAATTCTCTCACTGCAAAATAGGGTAATATTATTTAACTATTTCTTAGTATAATAAAAAATTAGGTATATATTCAATATTTACCATGCTTCTAGTAGTTTTTAAATTTTTGTTTAATTTATATCTTTACTGCAAATAATATTTTATGTTATAAGGGACATTTTCTTGTCTCGTTATTATTATACGCGCATTTTGACAGGAGGTTTTATGAACAACATAAAAAGTAGAAAATATGCAAGAACAATAAAAAAATATCCGGATTCGCAAAGTCAAGATGAAACAGAGTTTTCTTTGTCTTCAACATGTGCACTTGGTATTCTTGGGGGCGCATTTTTACTTGGTTTGGCAGCTGGACATTTTTGGAAAAGAAGAGATTAATACGGAACAGCTCTTGTGCAATTAATATTAATTTAAATGCATAAGAGCTGTTCCTGGTCTTTCTGACTATTAAATACTAACAATTAACAAATTCGTGGCAGTTGGTCACCTGCAAGCACATTAATAATTCTTATGCCTCCACTCACTGCCTTCAATCGCACCTTTGCTTCTCCTGATGCCACAACCTCACCAATAATCTGAGCATCTTCTCCATATTTGTTTTTTCTCATCGCTGTTAAAACATCACCTGCCTTATCGGGAGGTACAAAGCACAAGAGCTTCCCTTCATTAGCCATATATAAAGGATCCATTCCCAAAAGTTCACATACTCCCTGAACCTCTCTTTTCACAGGAAGACTGTCTTCTTCAATTAAAATAGAAATGTTGCTTTGAGCTGCGATCTCATTTAACGTAGTAGCTACACCGCCTCTGGTAGGGTCCCTGAGAACATGTATATCGTTGGTAATCTTCAACATATCCTTAACCAGCCCCGAGAGAGGAGCACAGTCACTCTTTATTTCTGCCTGAAATCCCATATTCTCTCTCTCAAGCAGTATACAACTTCCATGGTCTCCGATAGTTCCCGAAATAATAATCTTATCTCCGACTTTCGCATTACTTCCTGAAATATTTATTCCTTCTGGAAGGATCCCTATACCGGAAGTATTAATAAATATTTTATCGGCTGCACCCTTCTGTACTACTTTCGTGTCTCCGGTCACAATCTGAACACCACATTCATGGGCAGTAACGCTCATAGCTTCTGCTATTTTTTCAAGTTCTGAAATAGCGAAGCCTTCTTCAATTATAAACCCGCAGCTTAGGTATAACGGTGTTGCACCGCTGGTAGCAATATCATTTACAGTCCCGCACACTGCCAGTTTTCCAATATTACCACCATTAAAAAATATCGGAGTTACTACAAAGCTGTCCGTTGTAAATACCATATTATGTGCATCTTTAATATTTAATCTGGCACTGTCATCACCTTTAGACAGTATTTCATTGTTAAAATATTTTCTAAAAACCTGATCTATTAGTTTAAGTGTTGCTGACCCACCGCTGCCATGAGCCAAAGTAATAATATTGTCCATCATAACCTCCACGCCAACTTTTGGCAAAAATAGTAATGAATTTTATCGTGGAGGTACGCGGTTGAATTACAGGAGTATTTTAATTCTTTCACGCTAACCTCCATATTTATAATAGGCAGCACAAGTTCCTTCTGATGAAACCATACATGAACCTACCGGACTTTCAGGCGTGCATTTGGTTTTAAATAATTTACAGTCCATAGGACGCTTTTTGCCCTTTAAAACTTCCCCGCATAAACAACCTTTTGGTTCCGGACTATTTTGGGGCTTAATATTAAATTTCTTTACTGCATCAAAGTCGCTATACTCATTCCGCAATCCCAGACCTGATTTCGGAATCATTCCTATGCCCCTCCAAGCAGTATCTATAGGTTCAAAAACCTCATACATTTTTTGTTGTGCCTTTTTATTTCCTTCTTTTAAGACCAATCTGGAATAAGTGTTTTCCAATACATTCCTACCCTCGGAAATATTTTTCACCATAACATTAATTGAGTATAAAATATCCAGAGGCTCAAATCCTGCAACAACTCCGCCAATTTTCTTATTCTCGGCTACATATGAATAAAACTCAGTACCTATTATTGCAGAAACATGACCGGGATATAGAAATCCATTAATTTGCAATTCATTGTCACTTGCTAAAGTTTTTATTGCTTCCGGCATTGTTTTATTTGCCGTAAGCACAGAATAATTATTAATTCCTTCGCTTTTTGCCCTTGATACACTCAAAGCAATAACAGGCGTTGTTGTTTCAAATCCTACTGATAAAAAAACAACTTCCTTGTCTGGATTCTTTTTTGCCAAATCCAATGCATTCAAAGGTGAGTAGACCATTTGTACATTACAACCCTGTGCTTTTTTATATAATAATGTGCTGTTATTCCCCGGAATTCTCATCATATCGCCGAAGGTTGTTACTATAACATCCTTATTATCAGCAAGTTCAGTGGCACTATCGATGTATGATGTCGGTGTAACACATACAGGACAGCCTGGGCCTGATATTAATTCTATTTGCTTTGGCAATAGGGATCTGATACCATATCTTGAAATAGCCATCGTATGAGTACCGCATACTTCCATAATCTTGAGGTTGGGGCCGTCATACCTGTTCAGACTTTCGATAATTTTTGAGATTACTTCTTTATCCCTGAATTCATCTATAAAATTTACTTGCTTCATTTAATGCCTAACTCCCTGATTTCTTCGAAAAGTTCAATAGTTCTCAATGCGTCTTCCTGATCAAGTACCTGAATTGCACACCCTGCATGCACCAATACATAATCTCCTACCTTTACGTTATCAAGAAGTTCTATTGAAATCTGGTTTGTAACACCCATCGTTTCTACTATACTGTTATTTCCATCAATACTTACAACCTTTGCAGGTAAACCTAAACACATATGTGAAACCCCCTTATAGTATTAAGAAGTATAGGAGTACAGAAGTATAGAATTTAAAAGCGGAATGTAGAACCCAGGATGTAGTATTCAGAAGTAAGAATGATAGAATCTCGGCTTAGCCGAGCTATAAATCCAGCTGGCGGAGCCAGCTTTTCATCTCCTACTACTCCTGCTACTCCTGTTACTCCTGTTACTTCTAACTCCTAACAAGTATATACCCATCTGGCACATATTTCAATCTGCAAGTCTTGGCAAATACTATTTACTCATTATTTGCGCCAGTGCCATCATTGCCTGTCCCAATGCTATTCCGCCGTCATTTGCGGGTATTTCTGAGTGCGTAAATACATTAAAGCCATTATGTTTCAGTCTATCAACACTCAAACTTAACAACGTTGTATTTTGAAAAACTCCGCCGCTAAGCACTACTTTATCTAAGGCACTTTGCTTTCTGATTTTAATACAGCCCTGGAGCACTACTTCGGCAATTGTTGTGTGAAATTTTGATGAAATATGCTCCTTACTTTTATTTTCTTTTATTTCTCGAATAATTTCCTTTATTATTTTTGAAGTATTAATTATAAAGCCGCTCTCAGTATTCAGCAGTTCTACCGGATATGGCTCCATATCCGTTTCTGAAGCGTAATACTCAAGCTCTATTGCTGCCTGTCCCTCATAGCTTATATCAGTTTTAATTCCAAGCAAAGCTGATACAGCATCAAAAAACCTTCCCATGCTTGAGGTATGAGG